>CAYLOB010000036.1:0-7019 GCA_964385205.1 uncultured Candidatus Saccharibacteria bacterium
TAGAAACCTTTCAGCAACTTCAAGTCCTGTTTTGTAAGACTCTTTATCTTCGTTCGGTCCACATTCTATGCAAATTCCAATTTTACCAATTTTGTCCATATAGTGATCTGTGGACCCTTTATGAAATTGTTTCCAATTGTAACTTATAGTTTTGATTCCAAGTAGTTTCGCTGTTTCAATTGAGCCTTCTTCACATATGATCAATGGTTTTTTTATACCCCAAGTACTTCGGTAACCATGAATGTCTAATACAGCATCACAATTTTTTAAAATTTTCCTAATCTCTCTTGCTCTTATATGTTCGTATTTTTTACCAGTTCTGTTATGAAATGTACGGTTCAGATTTTCTTCGGTAAATCTTACTTTTTGTTTTATGGCTTCTGGATTTCCGTAAATAAGGTGAAGTTGCCCTGTAAGCGGTTTAATTTTTTCTAATAGTTTAATCACTTTAATGCCTGCTGGTTCATTACCATGAATCCCGCCGATTACAGCAATTGTTTTACCAGGTATTTTTGACTTTTTAGTTTTAATCATTTATTTTCTTAATTATAAGGCCTATAATCAAACCGACAAAAGGTAAAATAAGTGCAATTCTTTTTGCTAATTCAAGTTCTAAAAATGATCCTAAGCACTCAATATGGCTACTGTATACTGATTCACACTTCATATCTAAAATATAGAAATATAAAATAATACCCAAACTTGCTAGTAGGCCAACTGCAAATCCCTTTTTGGGCTGGGAAGCATTTTTCCAGTAGTGTTTTAACATTTTTTACTTTATTTCAAAAACGTAAATAATCCATCTTTGTATATAACCTTAGAAGTTCCATCTTTCATATACGCTGTTACAGTTCGAGGGGTTGTTGATACTATGTCGGTGTGAACTGAAGATGAGTTAAATCCGAGTTCTTCCCAGTCTTCTTCGTTCATGCTTGCTGGATCCTCTGTAAAACAGTCGTGGTAGGCGTTTCCAAGGGCTAGGTGGGTGTTTCCATATTTACCGCCAACATTCTCGTCAAATAGCGTTTCAGCCATGAATTTGGTGATGCGAGAAAAGCGTTTGTCAGTAAGTGAATATTCACCAATTTTGTCAGCATTCTCTGTTGCAATCATTTCCTTTAAGACTTTTTCATTTTGAGTTGCTTTGCTTTTTACAACTCGACCGTCCTTAAACCAAAGTTCGATTCCTGTAATAAGGTTACCGTATCGATAAAGTGGTTCAGAAAATCTAATCCAACCGTTTGTTCCTCGCCAGTCTGGAGAAGTAAAGATCTCAAAAGAAGGAATATTTCGCCCGCTTCCTCCTATCCATTTTTTCTTTTCTCCTAAGTGCACCCAAAGATCTGCGTCGGGGCCTTTTACATGGAGCTTTTCTATCGGCATTTTGTTGAGAGTGTTTTGAGCTTTTTCTACCATTTTGAATACTTTTTTCCATTCCGCAATTGGATCCTTTTTATCCAAGAAACACGCCTTTATAATTTGCCCCCAATATTCTTTAAGAGTCATTTTTGCTTCTGTGGCCATTGCCGGAGTTCCATAAAGGGCGAGTGTCCAAGTAAACTTACCTTGATTCTCTTTGTGGTTCCGCCAGTCCATATATGGTTTGAAAGCTTTACCTCTTGCCATTATTTTCTTTGGATCAATACCTTTAAGAATATGTTTGTTCGTATCAGAAATAATATATATAGAATGATCTATTTGATCGATAAGTCCTTTAAGGAATTTAGAAGGGAAGAACTCGAGCTGTTCTTTGCTTGCTAGTTCGTAGAAAAGGCGAGAGACATTTGCGTTTGCTTTATCGTAAGTATCTTTATCATCTGGAATATAGTTTTGAATTACATTTCCACCACGTTTTATAATTGCTTTATATAACTCTACATAGATCGGCTTGGCGTATTCGTTAACAGTTAAGTAAACTGTCTCTCCTTTTTGGACTCCACGACCTGAATTGAGGGCAAAGTTAACAAGCACTTTCGCGTAGTTTTCTAGTATTTTCTTTGATGGGATGTAGTCTTTTTCCATAAATCTAAAACGTTAATAACAATGGACTTATTATACGTTTTAAGGATAGAAAATCAAAAGTTAAAGATTTGGCACAATTTGTCTAGTTTTTATCTTTTTGTATATCCAAGGCACAAAATCAAAAGAGAGTATGGTGAGGGTTGTTATAAATATACCGAGCGTAAATCCGCCAAGTACGTCTGAGAACCAGTGTACTCCAAGATAAAGTCTTGAAAATCCAACAAGTAGTGGGAACAAAATTGAAAGCAAAATAGCGATCCAAATTTTATATTCTTTGGTTTGTCTTTTGATGTAGATGTATCCTAAAGTGAGAGCGAAGACTGTTGAAAGGGTGGTGTGTCCGCTTGGGAAACTGAAACCGGATTCCTCTATGGTTCCATGTAGGGGTCTAGGTGATGCGACTAAAATTTTAATAATGTATACAGCCAATGCGCTTGCACCAACCGCAAAAGATAATAGAAGGCTGTGCTGTTTTTGTTTTTTATGAAAAAGAATAATAGCCCCGAGAATAGTAAAAAGTACAATAGGTATCTTGTCTCCTAGGTTTGTAACAAAAATCATGAAAGTGCTTAAATGTTGTGTGTGCACACTTTCCACTAAAATTTTTATGATTGCGTCTGCTTCTTTTATACCTGTGTTTTGGATGACACTTTGTCCAATAAGACTAAAAGTGAAAATGGAAATGATCGAGATTGTAATTATACCTATGTGTCTATTTGTAATAAAAAAGTGTTTTTTACGAAGATAAAGCAATATTCCTATTAATATGAAAACAACAACGATTGCAGAAAAAATAAACTTACCGATTGCTGGTCCAATAATGTCGAAACTGTGTGCGAACACATGTCCAAGTCCTAGAAATATATATGACCAAAGAATCGCGCCGCATGTTGCCCAAATAATAAATCTTCCAAATTTTACATTTGATGATCCTGCAAGATATGGTCCCATTGAGCGGGGGATTGAACTTACTCTACCTATAAACAATGTTTTACCTAAATGTTCGTCTAAAAGTTGTTTTGTTTTATCAATATATTCCTTTTTAATCAAAAAACGGAAACCGCTCTTTTGCAGTATGTCTGTACCAAGTCTTTTACCCATATAGAAACTTAAAACATCTCCGATAAGGGAACCAAGAACCGCAAATATAAAGAGATAGTAAAAACTAATATCGCTTACTTTTGCAAAAAAACCAGCAACAATGAGTATTGTTTGTGCAGGGATGATTAGTCCTAAAAATGGAGTTGACTCAAGAAGACTCACAATAAAAACAACTACTATTCCAACTGCACTGAATAATTCTGCGTTTCGAAGTAAAAAATGTATAATCGCTTCTTCCATAAGTTTAATTAATTCGAAGTTCCGGTTTTGATAGTTGTTGTAGAAAAGTTGTTGTCTATATCAGTGTGTGGTGTATATATTTTCTTTTGAAAATCAGACATTGTAGACTTAATATTTTCTAATATATTTATTTTTATTTCTATACCTTTATACACATTATAAATATACCAAGATGAAAATAAGATAGATCCTAAGGCAAAAAACCAAACAAATATTGAAACAATTGTAGAAAATACGCCACCTTGCTTTGAGTCTTGAAATATTGGAGTTATTTTACCTATCATTTCTTTGGCAGATTCGATAGCTGTTTCAATTTCTTCATTTGTATATCCAGATTTTAACAATCCATCTTTTACATCTACCTCAGTTGCTCCATTTTGGAGTCGTTGCTTTATAAAACTTATTGTTTCTGCCTTTATCATTGTTGTTCACATTATAATCGACAAACCGTTTAAATGGAACTTAGTCTGTCTAACACAACAAGATTCTCGACATGGGGGGTACGAGGAAAAAAGTTATATAGTTTCGCAAAGATAGGTTTATATATGTCTTTAAGATCAAGCAAATCTCTTGCTTGGCTCTCGATATTACAAGATAAATATATAATCCGAGCAGGTTTTATCTCACGAATTTTTTTAATTACTTTTGGGTGAAGCCCTCCTCGAGGAGGGTCGACAATTAGTAATTTATCCGCAGTGATGAATTCACGCAGATCATGTGCTTGACCTAGGTGTGCATTAGCGTTTTTTATATCGTTTTGTTTTATATTTTCTTCTGCAAAAAGTGTGGCGTCGGTATTTTCTTCAACCATGGTGATAGATGACGCTTTGTTTTTTAACGACAGTCCGATAGTTCCAACACCAGAATAAAAATCAAGTATGTCAGATTGTTCAGGAATAAACTCATTTATATCTCTAAGAGCCTCTTCAAATACGGGCGGATTTATTTGGAAGAAACTCATGGTACCAAATTTGTAAGTTGTACTAAGAAGAGTCTCTTCAAGAGTGTTTATTTTTGCCTCATATAGCATTTCGGTTGCGACTGACGCGGGACTTTTGGGCTCGGAATAATAGATGGTTAGATTTGAAAAAGGATTTATAAGAAGTGGATCTATGTCTTTTGTTTTCACAAAGAGAGCGGAGATAGTTTCTCCTTTTATATTTGCTCTAATAATTACAGTTTTAAGTTGTGGTCGAGGAAATTTAATTTCATCAAGCCATGTGATTATTTTCTCAGCTTCTTTGTTTAAGGTTGGAGTTGCTAAATTGCAAGGAGTAATTGGAATCTTTTTCTTTTCTGTTCGCCCAAACATTCCAAGGTGAAAATTGTTTTCATCGTCAGTATAAATGTGGTATTCCATTTTTGTTCGATACCCGAGTATTTTGTTGTTAGAGTATATATCTTTTTCTTGTAATAAATTTTGTACCAGAGGAAGCTCTTTGAATACATCGAGTGTGATTTCTTTTTTATAATTTTGCTCCGCTTCGAAGGAAAGAATCTGCCATGGACTACATGATGTAAAGTGGCTTTCTGTAGCAACGGTTCGGTGGGGCGAGGGGGCTATAATTTTGGTTGCAATACCTTCCACATGTTTACGCTTTTTTTTAACAACTTCGTACTCAACTGTTTCCCCAGGAAGTGCATTCCAGATATGAAGTGTTTTATCACCAATTGCTGCGTGTCCAGAACCATCCGTGTTGAATTTTTCTATAGTTATTTCCACTTTAAAAAAATACAATAATTCCTATAAATACAGCTCCGATACAAGAGATTAGAACAAAACCAGCCATAATATCTTTTATTTTACCAATCACAGGGTCATTTTTTGGTTCAACTTTATTGCACACATCTTCAAGTGCGGTGTTAACTATTTCTGCACCAAGAACCATTACAATGGCAATCCAAAGAAATGCCCAGTCGGTACTATCTAATTCTCTTATCATTCCAAACAAAATGACGATAATTGCAATGATAACCTCAATACGAAAATTTTTCTCTTCTTTCCAGACAGTTTTTAAACCATGAATTGCCCAACCGAAACTTTGTTTAAGAGTAGACATGAGAGGGGTTTAATCAAAAATATTGATAAGATATTCGTCGATACTTCTTTGGTCCATGTCATAGAAAAATTTGTCTTCTCGATGGAGTTTTTTAGCTAATTTTTTTCCAACGAATCTCCAGTGCCACGGTTCAAAAATATAATATTTGTTTCCTTTTGGATATGAAAGTACAAAACCAAATAAGTGAGCATTATCCTCTAACCATTTGTAGGCTTCTGTGGCTTCAAAACTTGAAAATGAAGCTCCTAATTCTTTTGTTGTGAAATCAAGTGTTGTTCCAAGTTGATGTTCAGAATAACCTTGATCTGCTGAAAAAGCATTTGCTCCACTTCCGTACGTTACTGCATATGTTGATTTGAGTGCTTTTTGTGATGCAAAAGATCTGTAGGCAGATAGTGCGAGCAAATTGATTCCATCACTTTCTGCTTCTTCGAGCATGTCATCGAGAAAAGGTTCTACTTTACTGTGGATTTCGAGTGGTATTTGTTTATTCCAAATATACGCTTTGTTTATTTTAGACAAATCTTCAGGAACATAATGTTCATTCAAGAAAGAGACTTTGGAATATTTCTGTAAAAGTTCTTTGTCAGTTTTAGAAAGTTTTTCAAGATTATTTACCGTGTCAGCCACTTTATTGAATTCTTCTCCGATAGAATTTACTTTGTCCTGTTCTGCAAGAAGAGCGTTTGTTAAATCATTTTTTTCCACCTCTCTTTTTTCGATGTCCGCATTATAGGCAACTATTTTTTCTTGAAGGAGAGTAATATCTGTCTTTTGTGTGTCATTTAGTTTTTGAAGTGTTTGATATTTGACTCCGCCATATACAATAACTCCTAACAATAGTATTGAAATGATAGGAAAAAAGAGGTGTTTTTTTGTATGGGTCTGGTCTGACATATACAGTCGATTCTAGCAGAAAAGGAGCTTTTACTCAAAAGATAATTTTTTCAGGTTTTTTTCGGTTGACTATGATTATTGTCATAAGTGAGTTTGTTGTAATCATTGCAAATGAATGTAGAGTTGTTGCTATGTTGTAACTTTGGAGTGAAAAAAGGGCAAGTATATGTCTTAATACGTTTGTAAAATAAAGAAGTGACACTTCAGTTTGAGGGAAATAATAAGTTTTTCTTAAGGTCGGAACAAACGCAACTAGATCAATTGAAACCGCTATAATCACAGAAATAGTCGGGTCGTTTGTAAATATCCACGGCAACAGTCCAAGGAGAGCTATTATAAGAAATACCGTATCTATTTTTTTAATACCTTTAAATCCATGTTTAAGAGAAAATAGAAAAATAATTATTGTAAAAATTTCTGAAGCGGCGGTAGGAAGGGCTCCTATACCAGCTCCTTTGGCTACTTGCCCAAAAAAAGTAATAAGTGAAACTATAGACCAAACTGCCCATGTATAAGGGTGTGGTTTTACTCGTTCGCGAATTACGTCTCTAAGATATGGAACATTTCCAACGATGGCAAGGAGAGCGGCAACGATTGCAAATGTTTCTTTCATTCGCTAAGTATAGGATAAAATAGCGTATAAAAAAAGCACCGACTGTTAAGTGGTGCTAAGTGGCTGAACATCAGGAACTGCTGGAT
>CAYLOB010000036.1:7029-7350 GCA_964385205.1 uncultured Candidatus Saccharibacteria bacterium
TTGGTTGCATGAAAGTTTTTTTGGATCGAATCAAAAGGGTTCCAAGAATCAAATCAGCAAACGGCAACACTACATTGAAGTTTTTCCCCATATACCTGTGGTGGAGTAGATGATGGCCGTTTAGACGACGGAATAGCCAACTCATCTCGATTCTCCGTGCTTTCGGCAAATGGAAGCACCAATGTATGTACTCGTAGAGTGCATAGTAAATTCCAACTGCAATGAATGCTCCAAACCAAACGAGCCAGCTTCCAAGAAACCAAGATGCGATTGCAAATGGAATAGGGAAGACAGCAACGAATGCGAGAGAGTTCCACCAAG
>CAYLOB010000037.1:0-3767 GCA_964385205.1 uncultured Candidatus Saccharibacteria bacterium
TTGCCTCTTGAGTATTCAAAAATCTTGCACCTAAAGACAAGATATTTGCATCATTATGTTCTCGAGAAAGTCTAATTTCATTTGGCACTACACGACCATCTTTTGGTTCAAATTGTCCATTAAATACAACTGCTCGTATGCCTTTGTAACGATTACAGACCATCGCTTCTCCTTGTCCACTTCCACCAATCACAATCCCTTTTGCATTTGGATCTTTCGAAACTCTGACTGCCAAAAGTGATGCAAAATCAGGATAATCATCATCCAGGTCAAGCTTAAAAGGTCCCAAATCTGACACCTCGTTTCCAAGAGCTGAAAGAAAAGTCCTTAATTCTTCTTTTAATGCGAATCCTGCGTGATCTGATGCAAGGTAAATTATTTCCATACTGTTTATTAAACTTATTAAATATAGCGAGGGGTATCTGAATTGCCATCTGCTAGATGCTCTGTAGTGGATTCAATTTTCACATCCTTACTTACACCTGAAGAATCAATTAGATTTTTACTAAACTCCGTATGATCTTCGACAGTTACATTCCCTGCTCGAAGCACATGCATTACCAACGCGTGTGTATACCCTATCTCATTGTCGTACCAAGCACAAACTTTAACTAAATTTTTATCAACAACTCTTGTAAGTCCAAGATCGGCAATAGAGGCATAAGTACTCCCAACAATATCTGAAGAAACGAGAGGGTCATTTGTAATTGTAAAAATATCGTCCCATCGCTTATCTTCAGATGCTTTTGTAAGAATCTGATTTACTTCTTCAACAGTAGTTGGTCGTTTAGCAATAAAAGTAATATCAGCAATAGAACCTGCAATTACTGGGACTCGCATCGAAATACCATCAAATTTATTTTCAAGTTGAGGAAGCGCCTTAGCAACAGCAATAGCTGCACCAGTTGAAGTTGGAACTATGTTTTGCGCAGCTGCTCGTCCTTCTTTAAAATCTTTTTTACTTGGAGAATCAACAAGTGATTGTGAGGCGGTGTATCCATGGACTGTTGAAAGTATTGCTTTTTCAATTCCAATCACTTCATCAAGGATTGCCATAACTGGACTTGATGCGTTTGTAGTACAAGAAGCATTTGAAGTGACGGGGCAGTTTGCAAACTCTTTCTCATTTATCCCCATAAGAATAGTTGGGGTTTTAACAGCACTTCCATCTGCATCTTTTGCAGGAGCTGAAATAACCACACGTTTTGCTCCTGCTTCGATATGTGGGTAGGCTTTTTCATAAGAAGTAAAAAATCCAGTAGACTCAACAACAACATCGATTTCTAAATTTTTCCATGGTAAATTTTTTGGTTCTTTTTCACTAAAGAAATGAACCTTTTTACCACAAATAAGAAGCGACTTTTTATCAGTATTTACTTCAACAGAAAAACCACTCTTACCGTACGCACTATCATACTTCATTAAGTAAGCAATATTTTCTATATCTCCCAAATCATTTATAGCAACAATATCAATTTCACTAATACTTTGAGCAATCTTATAAAACGCCCGGCCGATTCGCCCCGCTCCATTTATTGCAACTTTTATTTTTTTATTTAAAACCATTTTGTAAATTATATCACAACCAATACTAAAAATTGCAAAAAATCGAAAGTTTGTTAGTCTTCAGTTAGTTGCCCTTTCAAATCTGCGAGGGAGCTAAATCCAAACTGAATTAAATCATGAAACCAAAAATCACTCGGGCACTTATCTCCGTCTCCGACAAATCAGGCCTTAAAGAATTTGCTCGTGCTCTCCACGATATGGGAGTGGAAATCCTCTCGACAGGTGGCACGGCAAGAGCAATCGCCGGCTGGGGTATCCCCGTTGTCGAGGTGGCAGATTACACCCGCTTCCCTGAATGTTTCGATGGACGGGTGAAAACCCTCCACCCGAAAATTCATGGGGGATTCCTGTATCAAAGGGAAAATCCTGAGCATGTCGAGCAGGCCCAGAAACTCGAGGTTCCACCAATCGACCTTGTTGTGGTCAACCTCTATCCGTTCGAAAAAACAATCACCAAAGAAGGTGTGACGCTCGAGGAAGCGATCGAAAACATCGACATCGGTGGCCCCGCGATGCTTCGTGGCGCTGCAAAGAATTATGTTAGCGTTACAGTGGTCGTCGATCCGGAAGACTACGGAGTCATCCTCACGCAGATGGTTGAAAGTGACGGCGCTACGACACTTCAAACGAGAAAAAACCTTGCGCTAAAGGTATTTGATCATACAGCTCAATACGACAAGGCAATCGGGACTTTCCTCTTTAAACAAGGTTTCGCTGAATAATCCTTCGGACTAAACCCGCCACAACAGATTAATACCCTGTTGTTTTTTTATTCAATAATAAATTTTTTAAACAAAATTTAGTGCTGGATCTATTTCAATAATTCAACTAATCCTTCCTTTATTGTTTGTGGACTAAATGCACCCTTACCTTCTTTCATAGCACCACCAACAAGAGCATTGAGTGCAGCTTCTTTTCCTGACTTATATTCTTCAACAGATTTCTGATTATTTGCAATTACTGTTTCAAGTATTTTTTTAAGTGCTTCAGGATCGTTTTTTAGAATCCAACCTTTTTCTTCTGCAATCTTCTCTGGATTTTCTCCCCCTTCTTTATACAGAATCGCAAGCAAATCTTTGGCTCCACGACTTGAAATTTTACCCGCCTTCAAAAGTTGCATAAGTTCCCCAAATGAACTTGGAAAAAGAGCACCTAAAACAAATCTGTCATCCAGATTTGTTCGGCCGACCAATCCTTCGGATTGGTTTAGGCCAAAATCTTCTCCATTTTCGTTTTTCATAATTCCCACCAAATCAGAAACAATGTAGTTAGAAGCAAGTTTTACACACTCAGTATCATCACAGAAATTATCGATTGCTCGTTCAAAAAAATCAGCTATATTTTTATTTTGAACAAACACTTCAATGTCATCTTTTTTAATTTTATATTCATCTTCATATCGTAACCTTTTTTGGTTTGGAAGTTCAGGCATATCTTTTTTTAAATTCTCTTCCGAAAATTCTGGAATCTCTGAAATATACATCTTAGGGATATCTGGTTCTGGGAAATATCTGTAATCATGAGCGTCTTCTTTACTTCGCTGTGAAAATGTCTTTCCTGTTGTTTCATCAAACCCCCGTGTTTCTTGAACTATCTTTTCTCCCGCCTCAAGAAGGCTTCGGTGCCTTGCCACTTCATATTCAATAGCTTTTTCAACCGATTTGAAAGAGTTGATATTTTTTACTTCCACTTTCGTACCAAGTTTATTTGGATCATCTGAAATCGAAATGTTGGCCTCCACCCGCATTTGACCCTTTTCCATATTTGCTTCACTTGCACCAAGATATCGGAGAAGTAGCTGGAGTTCCCGTGCAAAATCACCTGCTGCCTTAGCATCATGAATTACCGGCTCGGTTACAAGCTCCATTAGCGGAAGGCTCGAACGGTTAAAATCAACAAGAGAATAGTCTCCGGTATCATGTGTACTTTTCGCAGTATCTTCTTCCAAATGAATTCGAGTAATATCTACCCCAGCCAGTTGACCGCCCGTTACGAATGGATACTTATACTGACTAATCTGGTAGCCTTTTGGAATATCTGGATAAAAATAGTTCTTACGGTCAAATTCTGAAAAATCAGCGATTTTTCCACCAATAGCGAGCCCAACTTTAAGTACATGTTTGACTGCCTCTTTGTTAGGATAAGGAAGTGTTCCTGGATGGCCCATACAAACTGGACAAACATTTACGTTTGGTTTTTCT
>CAYLOB010000037.1:3815-7346 GCA_964385205.1 uncultured Candidatus Saccharibacteria bacterium
ACAAAACATCTTGCTGTTGGTGTGCAATTCTGCATGGATTTCGAGTCCAATTGTAGGTATATATTGTTTGTCCATAAGCACATCTTAGCATTAATTTTAATATTGAAAAAATTGCTTTTTTATAAAAAGATGGTATGTTGAAAATATGAGAATAACAGCTCCTTCTAAAAGACCTCGGCCACGCAAAAAAGGTCCGTCAAAAACGCGTCATAAGTTGCGCAAAAAAGGTCCATCAAAAAAACCTCAGTTTGGTAGTCCGTGGAGACTTGATCTAAAGCCTGAAGAGGCTGCTGCAAACAAAAATGCCGTTGCAGAATGCGGTTGTGGCACACGCTACCGTCTCACCCATGGACCTCGTTGTCCGAACTGTGACAGTGACTGACCCCCCCCCCGAGCAATTAAATTGCTCGGGTTTTTTTATACCCTGAATTTTCTTAGGAGGAAAATTCGGGTACACCCGTCAAACCAATATTAAAATAATAAATTATTTTAATATTGGTTTTCCTCCTGTCCCAAACCCTTATCCACTTCTCTCTTATTCTCTAAGTCACTCCATATATAAATACAGATAAGAACCTTTTGTAAAAATCAGGTAGTAGTAATGGTATCAGACTACCTTAAAATTTTAACTACTGAGTAGCTGCCTCCCCTTCTGAAGGAGCAGAGGCAGTGTCGTTTCCCGATGAATCTGAAGAATCTTCGCCTGAAGATTCGGAATTGTCGGAGCTATCAGTGCTTTCTTCAGTCAAAGGAGCTTCTTCTGTCACACCACTTTGTTGTGTAACTTCCCCTTCCTCATTTCCATCAACCACATTATTTACAACATCTTCTACTTTTTCTCCTCCATCTACAACATCATTATCTTCCTCAGTATTTTCTCCACTTCCTTCATCTATAACATTTCCTCCCTCTTCCGTTCCTTCTGAATTTTCACCTTCCGTATGATTGCTTGAGGAAGATCCTGATTGACCCGCGGAATGAATCAGAGCATCGAGTTGCTCTCTTGTAATACAGGTTTTACCTTCAGCATTACTTACGCAAAGCTCTTTTGTATCTACACTTTCAAAAACTCCTTTAACAGCGGAAACAAGATTGGTTCGTATTTCGGTTGCTAAATCAGAAATCTTGTTTGCAAGATCTTTGATAGCCTGAAAAGCAACAGCAACAAGATTTCCATAAGAAATTCCCATAGAACCGTCAGTTCCTTCTACTACTTCTGGAATGATAGGTTTAAGTTCTTGTGCAATGAATCCTACCTGTGGTTTACCTGTTCCTTTCATAGTGTAGAAACGAGGACTGGTTTGAAGAACGGCATCAAGACCATACTTACCTTTTAGGTCAACAATGTTTTCTTTGTAAATCCTGTCTGATGCGTTAGTCCAAGCTCCTGCGGCGTTGAGAGTTGCGGTGTTGAGTGTACCTGTATCTCCTCCATTAAATGACAGAACTCCGGCAGTGTCTGAAATATAAATAGCTCGATAATCTCCATCAGTACCTGCAAGCCAGATACCACCGGCATTAGTGTTAGCAGATTGGGTGATTGAGAGTTTTGATGAAGGGGTGGAGGTGCCGATGCCAAGATTCCCTGCAGTTGTAAGACGCATACGTTCAGTCGAGCTGTTGAGGCTGGTATTTTTCCAAATGAACGTATCAGCTTGATCTGTCAATGAAGTTGCCGACAATGCGATATTGGCAGTCTGATCAAGGGAGGCAACTCCTGCTGACAGCCGAAGAGTGGAACCATTGTTTCCTCCGGTTATAACCGCTGTCTGTCCGCTACCCAAGCCGAAATTCAAAGTCTCTGATGCGGAAACTCCAGACGCAAGAGGCGTCAGGTTCAGCCCAAGCCCTGTAGTGAATCCCCCATCCGACACAATTCTGAATTTCTCTGCGAATGAGCCATTATTGATTGATCGAAAGACAATGTCGGCATTCGGATTGGCACCAGCGCTGGTAATCGTATTAGAAATACTCGACATCTTGGTAGACACTTCCGATCCATTATTCTTATTCTGATAGAAGTCGATGCCCGAACCGTTACCTGAGGCGTTGTTGGCCATATTCTCAAGTCTAAGTGTAGTGGAAACCGTTCCGGCAGCATCCTTGCGCACAGTCAGGATGTCTCCGGGTGCCGCAGTCCCGATACCGACATTACCTGCAAAATAGTTGATATCAGAAGCACCCGCAGAATAGAAACCATATCCATTAGTTACACCGGATATTTTCTGCGCTTGAGCATAAAAACCATACGCGTTGGTTAAAAGCCCACCCGAGTTCAGAGTTGGAGTCAGTGCTAAAAATCCTCTTCCATCTAGGATAACATTTCCTGAAGCAGCGTTAGAAACAACACTTGATTGTACGCCTACAGCAGAGCTTATAGTGCCTACATATCTACTTTCTGAAACAGCTGTTATATTATTAATATTTCCAGACAAGGCGTTGATTACTCTTATATCTATACCTTTTGCCGTTCCTGTAGTGTCAACTCGCTCATTGTTTACAGTGGCAACATTGATTATAGTGTCAGCAACAATAGGGGCTAGGTTGAAGGCCACATGTCCCGTATTGGCAAATTGTATGACTGGTGATCCGCCGGAATTTTGCCACTCACTAAGGTTTGCTGTCTGGCCAGAAGCTCCTTTGATTATTTGGCCGATTACACCGGCAGAACCTGTAGTGATTTGTAATTTTGCCAGAGGACTTACTGTGCCAATACCGACAGCGCCCATAAATGTCGAAGTCGCTGTGGTCGAAGTCGCTGTAAAGTATTCCCCAACAACTTGGCCTACAACAGAAAGTTTGGCGTAAGGAGAGGTAGTACCAATCCCAACGTTACCCGAACTGTCTATCCTCATTTTTTCCGTACCACCAGTGGTGAATCCAATACTATC
Organism: uncultured Candidatus Saccharibacteria bacterium; assembly: GCA_964385205.1. GTDB lineage: Bacteria > Patescibacteriota > Minisyncoccia > Phycocordibacterales > CAIRYW01 > JAUPVJ01. The sequence continues at coordinate 6,707 of CAYLOB010000037.1, forward strand.
AAGAGCAGGCGTGAACATTCCAGTATTAGAATCAGAGGCAAAGCCATATGAAGGCAAAGTTTGTGTAGAACCACCTCCGTTAGATAACGCTAGAACTTGATTTGATATAGTTAAAGTACCAGCAATAGAGATACTATCATCCGTCCGAAGTACGTCGGCTGCAGAGCGATAGAGATTGGTATCTGTTCCAAAAGTAATACCTCCAGCAGCAACTGTGCTTGCAGCTAAAGTCAGGGTACTTGTCGGCACTGCTGTTCCGATTCCGACATTACCATTTCCATCAATCACCAACCGATCGGTTGTTCCTAGCGCAGTCGACGAAGCAATCGAGAATCGTCCTCCGTTTGAGACATCCATGCCGATAGTCCATTTGTAGGTGGAACCTGAAGCGCCGGAGAATCCGATAGCGGATTTGGTAGTCGAGTAAATGTCGAGTTTGTTGTTTGGAGTGGTGGTACCGAGACCCATCTTACCCGAAGAATTCACCAACAATAAATCACCGAGTGAAGTCGTCGCTGTACTGAGAGTGAAGAGATTTGTGTAAAAAGTATTTACAACATCAAGGGGAGACGATGGATTGATATTGTTTATACCCACCGCACCACTTGCAATCACGGCGAATGCTTCGTTTTTTCCAGCG
>CAYLOB010000038.1:0-7298 GCA_964385205.1 uncultured Candidatus Saccharibacteria bacterium
AGCCATTTTCAGACAGTTGGTAAGATCCATCATCAAAATATAGATTTAGCCAAAGAAAAAATTAAAGATTCTGTGTTTGGAAACGTCGGGTCTATCGCCGCTTTTCGTGTGGGAGCAGATGATGCTGAATACTTAGAGAAGCAGTTTGAGCCAGTCTTTAGGGCTAATGACATTATGAATCTAGACAACAGAAATTGTTACATGAAACTTCTAGTAAATGGAAAACCGGTACAACCTTTCAGTATGGAGACTCTTCCTCCACAAAAAGGAAATCTTAATGTCGTTGACAAACTAAAAGAACTTTCTTATCTAGTTTACGGTAGAGATAGGGTAATTGTTGAAGAAGATATAATGAGAAAATATAAAAAAGCAGAAACTCCACCACCTCCAACGTCTTTAGAAAGACCTATAATATAGGCTTGTAAATATACATATTTTGAGTTATAGTATTGACAACTGGATTATTTTTGTAATTCAATGTTATTTTATCACTTATACACTTAACTCTAATAAATATGGACAATCATCCTAAAAAAGAACGATCTTTTGTTATCATAAAACCAGACGGTGTCCAGCGGTCACTTATTGGTGAAATTATCGGACGGTTTGAGAGAACTGGGCTTAAAATTGTTGGTCTAAAAATGGCCATTCTCGATAAAGCCAAAATATGGAAACACTACGATAAAGACGATGCCTGGTTTCTTAAAAAGGGGACAAATATAATAAATAACAGAACTGCTTCTGGTATGCCAGTTGAAAAAGAAGCTATTGAATACGGAAAAGATATCATAAGACAGCTCGAAAGATTTATGACTTGTGGACCTGTGGTGATGATGGCTATTGAAGGAAACCAAGCTGTAACTGTAGTTAAAAAAATTGTTGGTGAGACTGAACCTTCAACTTCAGACGTGGGTACAATTCGAGGTGACCTAACTATAGACTCATACGAAATATCGGCAGTTGATGATCGAGCAGTTAGAAATCTTATTCACTGTTCAGACACTGTTGAAAATGCACAAAGCGAAATTAATCTTTGGTTTGCAAAAGAAGACTTGCTAGATTATCGACTAGTCTCAGAGGCAATTCTCTATGATGTAAATTTGGACGGAATTCTAGAATAAAAGCTATTTATATCAATCATTTTTTTTGAAAACAGATTCGACTTTAAGTCGAATCTGTTTTCTTTTTAAAAAAAGCCTTGCACAATTTTTTACGAAGTAGATAATTATCTCAGGTTATCAAATGTATTGTCTTAACTTGTTGTATTGTAAGGGAGCATTTTCTTTCAGTTGTCCTTGGACATCTGTCGAGCGCACCCACCTAATTAATTGTTAGGCACAATACTCAGTTTGATAACCTAATAAAGTTTCGCCCGTGAAAGCGGGTGAATTTTTTGTAAGAGTTGTAAAAATGATACAATTGTCTAAATGAATGAAAAAAAACTTAAAGAATTAAAAACCGTACTCCTTCTTTCGCTCTCATTACTTTTGCTTCACATCGTCGCATTAAAGCTCTATTTATATTGGACTACATGGTGGATGGATATAATAAACCACTTTTTAGGAGGTGTTGTTTTTGCAATAATTTCATTTATTTTTTGGAAAAATGTACTTAAAAAAGATGTTGTAGATTTTTTCACAGTAATCTTATCAGTGCTTTTTATAGGAATTCTGTGGGAAATTTTTGAGTTATATTTCGGACTAACTTTCGTTGATGATAAAGGGTATGTAATTGATACAATACTTGATATAATAATGGACATTACAGGTGGGGCGTGTTCATACATATACTACATTAAAAATAAATTTTAAAATGTCTTCAAATCCAAAAAAAATAAAAAAACTAAAATTGACTTTTGTAACTGGAGTGACAACTGTTACAGGAGCCAATTTTCTTTTAGAGACCACACCACAATCAGAAACAACACCAGTTAAAATTCTTGTTGACTGTGGACTTGAACAAGGTGGAGGGAATGCTGAAAGGAATAATCATAAAGGATTTTCTTTCGATCCAAAATCTATAGACTATCTGTTAATTACTCACGCTCACATTGACCATATAGGACGAATTCCTAAGTTGGTTCACGATGGTTTTAATGGAAAGATATTTTCAACAATCGAAACTAAAAAATTAGCTCCATATATGTTTGGAGACTCGCTTAAACTGTTTGCTCATGAAGAAGAGAGAACTGGACTTGCACCACTTTATAATGCTGAAGATGTAGAAAATGCAATGAAACTTTGGCATGAAATACCATATCATCAGATCACAGAGCTCCATGGAGGATTTCAAATATATCCAAAAGATGCTGGACATATTCTTGGTTCTGCTATGTATGAGATAACCTACAATGGAACAAAAATTGTGTTCACAGGAGACCTTGGAAACTCACCAACCCCTCTTTTAAATGACACTGAAGATATTACAGATGCAACGTATATGGTAATGGAAAGTGTTTATGGAGACAGAAATCATGAAACACGAGAAGACAGGCTTGGTAAACTTGAAGATGTAATTGAAGATAACTATAAAAGCGGGGGAGCTCTTGTAATTCCTAGTTTTTCACTTGAAAAGACTCAAGTTTTACTCTACGAAATTAATAAACTGATTGAAGAGGGTCGTGTTCCTTCTATGCCAGTTTTTCTTGATTCACCGCTTGCTATTAAAATCACAAGTGTATACAAAGAATTTAAAAAAGATTTTAAAATGGAGGTTCAAGACCGGATTCGAACAGGAGATGATATTTTTAATTTCCCAAAGCTTTCGATTGTCGAATCTTCAGAGGATTCAAAAAAGCTTCTTTTTGTTCCAAATCCAAAGATTATTATTGCAGGAAGTGGTATGAGTAACGGTGGAAGAGTCGTGCATCACGAAATAAACTATCTTCCTGATCCAAAATCAACTCTTCTTTTGGTAGGATACCAGTCGCTCGGGACTCTAGGAAGACATATCCAAAATGGTGACAAAAAGGTGACTATCTTAGGAAAGGAGGTTCCAATTCGTGCGTCTATAAAGTTTATTGATGGATATTCATCACACAAAGACGCTGACAACTTACTCGATTTTGTTTCAAAAAGCCAAGATACATTAAAATGTGTGTTTCCGGTTATGGGTGAGCCAAAGACGTCACTTTTTTTGGCACAAAGAATCCAAGATCATTTAGGTGTAAAAGCGTATCATCCGAGAGACGGTGAAAGTATAGAGTTAGATTTTTAAAATTTATTATTTTAGTATTAAGAAAAACAATATGGACGTATGTAAAATTGACGAAAATAGACACGAGCACTTTAAAATGAAAATCTGTGTTTCAGGCGCAGCCGAGATGACTTTCCTTGATCCAAAGTGTCATGAGATGGGGGAAGAGTTAGGGAGACTTATTGTTAAACATGGAGGATGTGTTACAACTGGAGCAACAACCGGCTTTCCGTATTGGGCAGCGAAGGGTGCAAAAGATGCCGGTGGACTTTCGATTGGACTTTCTCCTGCACGAAGTGAAAAAGAACATGTTGAAGGGTACAAACTTCCACTCGATTATATGGATTTAATTATTTACACAGGATTTGGATACCCAGGACGAGATCTTTTTTTGACTAGAGCTTCCGACGCTGTGATTTCTGGCCCAGGACGAATTGGAACATTTCATGAATTTACAATTGCATATGAAGATGGAAAACCAATCGGAATTTTGGAAAGTGATCTGTGGGAAACTGATGATATTATCAAAACTATTTTAGCGAAAAGTCACAGAGATGCGCCGAATGTTATTTTCGATAAAGATCCTGAAAAGTTAGTGTTAAGGGTGATGGAAATGGTTAAGCAAAGAAAAGTTAATGACACGTACTGTGGAGATGCCTATACAGGAGGGGATGTTACTATGGAGACTAAGAAATAAAAAGTAATACAAAACAAAAGCCGGTTGCGCGAAGCGCAACCGGCTTTTGTTTTGTATTAGAGTTTAAGAAACTTTTGCTAAAACTTTTTTAAATGTTTCAGGAGCTTCAGTTGCAAGAGTTGCTAGGATTTTTCGGTCAAGAATGATATTTGCTTTCTTCAGTGCACCGATAAATTTACTATATGATACTCCTGCTTCCTTTAGGGGAACAGAAAGAATGATGTTGAATTGTGCTCTGTTTCCACTTTTCTTATCTCGTCTGTGTGCAAATGCGTATGTTCCAGCATGAGCAATAGCTTCAATAGCTTGCTTTTCTTTTGTACTTCGGCCAAAACGGTAGCCTTTTACTTGCTTTAATGTATTTCGTCGCGACTTAAGTGCGTTTACTCCTTTTTTTACTCGTACCATGTTGTGTTATTATTTTGCGTTTTGAATGAATCTACTTCGCGACTTATTACTAATTATAAAATCAACTGTTCGCTTTTTGTCCAACTGAGAACTTCTGCTTGATTTAGCATTGAAATGGTTCTGACCAGGCTTTCGAGCTTTGATCTTTCCGTTCTTAGTTACTTTCAGTCTTTTGTTGTATGACTTGTTTGTTTTCATTTTGTTTTAAATATCTCAACATTCAATGTAAAATTTTGTGATTGAGTTATTGATTGATAAATTGGTTCTTGAAAATTAAATTATTATTGTTCTATTTGTCCTTTTCTATAACAACAGTAAGTCCTTTTGGCCCCTTTTTAGGAGCTTCAGTGACTTTATAGTCGACAGAGATAAGGCGAAGTACTCGCTCGAGTCTGCCTTTAAGAAATTCAACATCAAGATATTTACTTCTTCCAACAAGGAAGAGGTCGATCTTTATTTTGTTTCCTTCTTTGAGCCACTCGCTTGCTTTTTTGGCCTTTAGTTCTAGATCGTGATCTCCTGTACCTATTTTTACTTGGAGACTTTTGACTTCTACTGTATGGGCCTTGGCTTTTTGAGCCTTGAGCTTCTTGTTCGCTTCGTACTGAAATTTACCATAATCTGCGATTTTTGCAATAGGGGGGACGGCGTTCGGAGAGATTTCAATAAGGTCGAGTTCAAACTCTTTTGCCTTTGCAAATGCTACTTCAAAAGGCAAAACACCCAAATTTTCACCTTGGGGCCCGATTACTCGAAGTTCTCTTGCTCTTATCTGGTTGTTTATTCTAACTTGATCTGCCAATTTGATTCTTTAGTTTGTTCTAGAGTCTGTCCAACATCTTCCCCCTATCTAGAGAACCTTTATTTTGGCTACAAAACTTCGTCTCGTTCTCACCGTAACTATCATTACGCTTCGAACTCCGACTTGTTTTTCGCTCAAAATAAATGTTCTCTAGTCTGGGTACCACGAGATGTTGGGCAGACTCTCGTCATTATATCACACTTTTTTTAAAGTAGAAATTTAAAAAAACGAAACGGTTAAAGGGCGGGTCAAACAAGTTTGACCCGCCCTTCTCGGTAGATGTTGCTTACTGGGGCACTATTGCCCCGATGCTGTCTCCTCGGCCGGGTGGTTGTCGTCCACCCATTTTCTGAGTTCCTCATAGGCCGCGATGGCGGCCTTCTCGTTGGCCTGGGAGGCCTCGAGGACCGACTTTGCTTCGGTGAGACTCTTCTTTAAACTGGCGACTTCGTCGCCGGCCTTTTTGAGTTCGCCGACCTGAGTCTCGGTCATCTTTCTGATGCCTCCGTCGAGGGCTTCCTCGACACCCTTCTTCGTGGCGGAGGTAACCTGCTCCATGTCGATGGGTGTGGTGGTCGAGCCTGTGACCGTCGTTACCGGCGCCGAAAGGCGACCGGCGAAGAAGATGAACGGGAAGACGACCAGGATGGCGAGCGCAACCTTCGTCCACACGGAGTGGACGATGCGGGCGACGAACAGGCTGACCCCGCTTGGGTCCTTTTCCTTTTCGTCGCGTGCCTTCGGACGCGGACGGGCAGTCTCCGTCAGCCGAACAGTATCATTCTGCTGCGGTCGGAGTTGAACCCTTGCCCGCATTTCTGCGAGACTCCTGTCCAAATCATCGTTCGGCGGAGAGTCAGACACAAGAGGTGCTGCCACTGGGCGCGAATTCGGCTGGGGCACTGGCGGGGATGGTGGAGGTCCTGCCAATGGGGGCAGGTCGTCTCCGTTCAAGTTGCCCGGCAGAACGTCAGGAGTGTTCCGTATCGGGGGCAACGACCTCCCCTTTGAAGGGGTATCGGATGCTGCCGGAGTGGCTGGCGTAGGGGCGGGCGTTGCTGCGGCTTTGGCGGCGGGCGGTGTGGTGTGTTTCATGGGTGTGGGTGTCCACTCAGAGGTGGACTGTGTTGGTGTGTTTTTTGGTTGGTGCCCTTGCGGGCGTTTGGGTTTCGGAAAAGCTTGCTCCGTTGTTAGCGGAACAGCCAAGAATCTAGAGCCACATCTTTGACAGATGATAGCTTTGTGCGCCTGATCAGGCGTTATTAAATGCCTCATCCTACAGATATCTCTATCTGGGCATGTGGCAAATAATAAATCGGGAAAAAGCGAGTTCATTCGATGTAAGAGAAAAGGGAAAATAGCTTTTAGCTATAAGCTTTTGGCTTTTAGTTAAAACAAATAAATAATCTTCCTTTTTCTCTTACATCGAACATGTTCCTTCAACACATCCATACACATTTGAAACACCGACCTCTTTCAAAACTCTATTCCGGCTCTGCAATTCCATATTTTTGGCTAAAAAACTTCGCTTCAATTTATTGAGATCTTTGTATATCAATAAATTTCCATCTCGTTCTTTATCTCAAAAATCTGAAATTTCGGCACGAAAGATACTTTTGAAATAGGTCTTTTTTTGTAAGCAACATTTCAATGAACTCTTTTGTCCACAATTATATCACACTATAATTATTTGTCAATTAAAAAAGACGGCAAGGAAACAGGGTTCCTTGCCGTCTTCGAGTTAGTTTTGCTTTTTAATAAGTCCCTTTACCTCCTTTTGGAGGTTTTGCACATCATCTTGGGTGGAGAACATCCACCTTTGATGAGCTTCGAGACTATCCTCCTGGCGGAAGTGGAGGATTGTCAAGACTATTCCAAACATTAGGCTTGCCAGTGCGAACACGATGGCAGCCCAACCTCCGGCGGAAAAGGACGACGAGTACTTTGCGGTGGGGGCAGGAGCAGGGATCTTTTGCCAGACGGCCTGTTCGGCCGGCGTTTGTTTCGCCAGAGCGACGGTATTTCGAGCTGTCAAGAGCTCCTCTTGGAGCTTACGGTGGTCATTTTGCCACTCTGTGAGAGAGGTCTCGTACTGTTGAAGTCTTTGAATCAGACGATTATTTTCGCGTTCCAAAGTCGCGTTTTTTTCGCTGAGGTCAGTTTTGAGTGCTTCGGCTGTCTCGAGTTTAGCCGTCA
>CAYLOB010000039.1:0-7279 GCA_964385205.1 uncultured Candidatus Saccharibacteria bacterium
TTTCATATTTGCGATTTCCGCGTCTGTAAATGTTTTATGGTTTCCCTTTTCAACTGACTGTTTACTTGATTCTGGTGATTGTGCATGTGTTTGAATAGCAACAGATCCTAGGGACCCTAAGGCCAACATACTTAAAGCTATTAATGATGTTTTTTTATTTATACTCATATATTTTTATAGAATTAAATTAATAGACTTTTGATGATTGTCTGATAATTACTTTTACCTTTTTACGTAAAAGTATGTATATATAATATAAAAGTACAATGAAGAGATTATGAAGATACTGGCAAAGTAACAATCACAATTGTACCTTTACCTAATTCGCTTTTTATTTTTATATTTCCCTTATGATTTTCAATAATTTTCTTTGCAAGAGTAAGCCCTAACCCAGCACCTTCAACATTTCGCGACGGATCTCCTCTAAAAAATGGGTCGAAGACCTTATTTATATTTGCTTTAGAAATACCTTCACCCGTGTCCTCAATAGTTACAGCACAAGTCTTTCTCTCTTCCATATCGCGAATAGAAATTTCCCCTCCTTGTGGTGTATGAAAAATTGCGTTACTCAAAATATTAAAAAACACTCTCTCAAGTTCGATACTGTTTCCAAAAATAGAAACAGTGGTATTGATATGTACATTAAGTTTCACATCATTCTTTAAAACTAGTGGTTCGATTTTTTTGGCCACCTTCGTCAACAAATCCTTTAACACCAAAATCTCAAAAAAATCTTTACTTTTAACATCATATTTTGATATATCGAGAAGATAATTGGTTAACTTTGAAAAATCTTTCATTTCTAACAATGTATCTTGAAGAGATGTTCGTGCTGAATCTAAATTTAAATGCTTATTTCTAAGTGCAACCTCCAGTCCTGAAATCACCACTGCAACAGGGGTACGTAAATCATGCGATGCATCAGCAATAAATCGTTTCTGCTTTTCCATATTTTCCTTTATCGGCTTTAAAGTTTCACGCGTAAGGAAAAAACTTATTATCACAACAATAATAATAATTAAACTGTCGATTGTAATAAATCGATCTTTTAAAATATCTTCTGTTCGATCAAAAATAATATGTGCTACCCTAGGATCAGGAACAGTTTCCACTATTGACTCAGCAAAATTTCCAAGTATAGAACGATAGAGTGCCCAACTTGTCGCACCAAGAATGACAATAGTAGTTAAAGAATAAAAAACTATGAGTTTAAACCTCGCAATGAAAAATTCGTCAGGACTAAATGGTTGCTTCCATTTTGTAACCAATCCCTCTAATTGTTTGTATAATTTTTCCATTATCTTTTATTTTCTTTCTAAGATTTTATATATGAACATCAACAGTATTACTTGAAGATAAATCAGCAAAGTCCCATGCATGTGAATAAAGCGTATCACGACTGATCACTTTGTTTATATTCCTCATTAAATATTCAAGAATCATAAATTCCTTTAAAGTTAAATCAAGAGTTTTTTTCTTGTTAGTCACAATCCTTGAAGTTGTATTTAAAACTATGCTACCAGAAGTTAAAATATCTGGGGAAGAATTTTTAGGCCGACGAAGAAGAGCGTGAATTCGGGCAACAAGTTCTTCAAAGGCAAATGGTTTAGCAAGATAATCGTCAGCACCTGAGTTAAGTCCTTCAACTTTATCTACTGTTTCACCTAGCGCCGTAAGCATTAAGACAGGAACCGTGACACCCTTCTCTCTCCATGAAACACAAATAGAAACTCCGTCCATTGCGGGAAGCATCCGATCCAAAACAACCAAATCATATTCGTCTCGGTTTATAAGTAAACGACTATAAGCAGTTTGGCCATTTTCTATTACATCAACAGCATAACCTTCCTGAAGAAGTCCTTGTTTTATGTTTTGAGCAAGCTTTTTGTTGTCTTCGACAATAAGTATTTTCACCCTCCAACTCTAGCACGCTTAAATGAAAAATTCATGAAGAAACGTTTATAGTTTTGAACCGAAACAATTCCAAGGAAGCTTTGAATTTACACCAATTTCTTGCATGACCCATCTAGTAAACGTATTACTGTTGTGACCTAAAAACTGATACGAAAATGCAAATGGATAAATGGAAGGCTTGTTTATAACATCTATAAGAATTTTTGACTTACCGCAATTTTTATCAAGAACTCTAGTAACGAGTTTGGGTTTAAAAAACCATTTTTTAAATCCAAAAAATACCGGAAATCCAACAGTGGCAGAAAGTTTATTTATATGAATATATGAGCCGTCCGAATTCCTTCTGTGAAAAACTTCAAGTCGAGTCAGCTTTCCTTTTTGATTTATAATAATAAAAGAATGCCTTGCAAACCAAATTGGAAAACTACAAGGGGTAGAAAAAAATAAAATCTCAGTGTCGTCTCCGTGATCTAATAAATTCACAAACTATATATTTGCTGTTTTTTTACTCTTAAGTGCAAATTTACCTGTTCCAGAAGCACAAAGCGCCAAGAGAGATGCGAGAGTTAAAAGCGGAAAACCGAACATTTGGATTCCCCCATCTTTTGTATAGTACAAAGCACTCAGCATTATAATTGCAAGTCCACCTGTTACAAGAGTATTCCAAAGCCCGAGAACCAAAAGAATTCCACCAATAAATTCAGCGTAAGAAACAATATAAGTAAGTACAGGAGCGATTCCCATTGAACTAAACATACTGACTGTCTCTATCATCGCAGAAACTTTCATCCACCCAGCGTTAATAAAAATACCTCCAACAATTAACCTTGCAATAAGCAACAAAACATTTTGACGTGTAGACATGGATTTAAATTAAAATTACTAATTAGCTAAATTATAAGCTAAAAAACCAATAATCTGCTAGTATACTGCTATTGTTATGAAAATTAATTCTGCCAAATTTGTTAAGGGCTACATAAACCCAGAAGACATGCTAAACGAGACTCTGCCTCAAGTTGCCTTTATTGGTAGAAGTAATGTTGGCAAATCAAGCCTTATAAACACCCTAGTGAAACAAAAGGGTCTTGCCAAAACAAGTTCGTTTCCCGGGCACACCAGACAAATAAACGTCTTTTTAATAAACAACAAATTTCACCTTGTTGACCTTCCTGGATACGGATATGCTCGCCTTTCCTCTGGAGGCCGAGACAAAATATATGAACTTATAAACGGATATTTGTTTGGTGCGAATCAAAGACAAGAAATTATAGTTCTTATTATTGATGCGGTTGTTGGCCCAACAGAAAGCGATTTAGAAACACTTGCTGTGTTAGAAAATAATAAAAAAAATTTTATTATTGTTGCCAACAAAACTGATAAGCTAAAAAAATCAGAACTCCAAAAACAAATGAAAAACATTGAGCACACTCTTAGTAACTATAAAATTATTCCTATTTCTACAAAAGAAAAAAATGGCATCGGGGATTTACTCCAAATAATTGAACAGAGCTTAAGGTAAATGTTAGTTAGTTTATATACTCCATTTTCTTATCACCCTCTCAAACGCACTTCTATCGACTTCATCTCTAATATTCATTCCCCTAGACTCGAACAAATGTTTAAGTAATTTTCCTATAACCTTTCTTTGTTCTTGACTGCAAAATTCAAAAAAATAGTTAGGCTCTTTTCCTAAGATTAGCACCGCGAATTCAATTCCACACCACTCCTCTGTTTCTAAATTAAATTCAGATTCCAGAACAATTTTTGTTATAGCGGGAAAATAGTATGCAAGACCTTCTGGTAAAAGTTCGTTGTATGGATATTCGTTTTCTGGAAAAACATCTTCGAAAATTAATGTTTGAGGAGTTTTAGAGGACCACATTCTTTCATATTCATTTGAGGCAGGATCTCCATCTTTGATAGTGAATTGTGAAGGACGTGTAACATCACAAAATACTTTTTCAACTTCATTTAATATATCCCGGTCTAAATCAGTCATACTTTATTTGAATTAAAGTTTATTTTTTAAGTAGAACAATATCTTCGTCAGAAATTTTTCTTTTTTCTCCGGGTTTCATTTTACCAATACTGAGGTGTCCGATTTTTTCGCGAACAAGTTTTTCAATAGTTAGTCTATAAATATCACACATTCTTCTGATTTGATGTTTACGCCCTTCGTGAAGCAAAATAGTAAATGAATGCTCAGTTTTCTTTTTAGTTTTCGCAGGTTTTGTCATGACACCGTCAATGAGAACCCCTTCTGCCATTTTTCGAACACTGTTGTCTGAAACATCTTCGCGAACTTTCACATAGTATTCTTTACCGACTGTTGAATTTTCTTTTGTAAGTGCTTTAGTAAGTGTGCCGTCGTTCGACATGATTATGAGCCCCTCAGACTCTTTGTCGAGTCGTCCTATTGGATGTAAGTGAACAAGTTCTGGAAACTGAGTATGCAAATCTTTTGCCTGTGAAGTTGTTCTGTTGGTTTCGATTCCTTTTGGTTTATACACCAAAAAAGATTCTTTGTTTTGATGTGACAGACTTTTTATTTCGATTTTGTCTTTACCAACTCCCACTCCAAAACCAGGTTCACGGATAATCTTACCGTTTACAGTAACTTCCCCTTTCACTATAAGAGCCTTTGCTTCACGCCTAGACGCTAGGCCGTTTTGAGCAATAACACGTTCCAAACGGTTAAGACCTGTGGGCAAAGTTGAAGGTTTTTTTAACATAAAGGCAGTATAGCAGAAATTACCTGAAAATTTGAGATTTAAACCATTTCTCTTGAAAAGTAGTTTGTTCGATGATTTCTTCGTCGGTTAATTGCAGACCTTCGGGAACAACAACTAATTTATCATCGTCGTCGTTTTCTCTATGAATAATCGCGATGCAAATTCCTTCTGCTTCATGAAGAGGTGTATTTACTCCCAAATAATAAGCATCGAGATCTTCTCCGTCTGGAGCTTTGACACCTTTTAAGCATCCGTAATTTACTTCGTATATAAAGTTATGTTTTGGATGTTTTGATCCAAGTGGACGGTCGAAAGTTACAGTGACTTTTTTATTTAGAAATTGTTTGGCAATTGATAGAGATTGTGACAGCGGCATAGTTTTTATTTTACATTACATGTGAGCAATGCGACAAAAAGATCACTAGGTTTTTGCAACTCTAGTAGGTGATTATACCGAGGATGGAACTAAAATTATTAATCTTTTACTACTAATTGATTCATTTTTAATCTAGTTTTTGGACCAACAAATCCATATCCTGGGTCTTGTGGAGACAAAACGATACCATGTTTAAGTTGGAATTTTTGTACTGCAATTCGTGTTGCTGGTCCAAAGAAATTCGTCTCTTTACCCGGAGAACCCGCAGAGTATTCTGCGACCTTTGTTGAAGGGTCAGAGTTTAGAATCTTTTGAATAATAAGAACCGTTGGTGATTTCATACCGAAAGAATAGCTTCCAGTAATAGGTGTACTGCTACTAATTGATATGATTGAGGCATTAGTATTCGGTAAATCATTTTGATTTGATGTAGATACATCTTGAGAAGGAGTGACCGTAATCTTGCTCTTTGCTTTAGATCCAGAAATACTACGCTGTTTAAATGTTGCAGAAATAGTATGATTACCTAACACATTTGTAAATGTATAATTAGAAACTCCACCAATTGAATTATCATTAACCAGAACCCTTGAAATATTGTACCCTTCCAGTGGAGTAATAGTGAATTCTTGAGAGCCGTGACTTGCAAGTCTCACAGAACCACTTGGACTAAGTGTTCCATTTTCACCTGCAGTTGCTGTAATAGTATATGGAGCTAAAGTGGGATATGAATTAGCCAACATAACCCATGGGTTAGTAAAATCCCAACCAGAGAAAGTGCCCTGTGTCTTCATGAAAGTTGTTGAGGTACCTGTCACTCCAGCGACATTACCACTATCTACCCCACTTGTCGTTGCACTTGTTGTAACATCCCAATAATTATTTGTATAAATTCCTGCAGTATCAAGTCCAACGAAACCACCAACATCAGAAACCCCCGTTGCACTTCCCGTTGAATACGAATAACTAATTGAACCAGTATTTTTTCCAACAAATCCACCGACATATCCTATTGTATTGTTTCCACTAGTTACATTTCCTCTTGCATATGAATTACTTATACTTCCTGTATTTCTTCCCACCAAACCTCCAAAAGAGGCACTGCCTCCAAATTGCCATCCAGTATGAGTTGCGTTTCCAGTAGCATAAGAGTTTGTGATTGTTCCATCATTACCACCAGCCAAACCTCCAAGGAGTTCTACGCTGCTCGCGTTTCCAGTAGCATAGGAGTTAGTAATCGTTCCACCAGCATTCAAACCCACCAAACCACCCGTTAAATATCCTGCGCCACTCACATTACCTGTAGCATACGAATCACTAATTACTCCCAAAGTATGGTTATATCCAACAAGACCTCCGCTAATATTGTCGTTACTTGTCACGTTAAATGTTGTATAAGAATTATGAACGGTTCCATTACTGTATCCAACCAAACCTCCCATACGATATCCTCCAGTTACACTTCCGCCAACCAAACCTACATTGCTGATACTGCCGGTGGAATATCCGAATAGTCCAACATAGTTCACGCTCGGACGATTTATATACAGATTAGAAATAGTGTAGTTTTGACCATTGAATGTTCCAGTAAATTGATACGTGTCAGTACTAACTGGCCGGAAACCATAATATCCTCCACTTCCATTTGAATTCCAAAGCGAAGTTGCTGTTGCATCAATGTTATTTGCCAAATCAAAGTATTTCCCCGTCAAAAATCCTTGCATACCTTGCAGACCATAGACATCATATATGAGGTAGTGAGAATCGCTTGTTCCAGAGCCTGAAAAGCGGCTAAATGACCCTGATGCTCCAGCAGCAGGAATAGCAAAGCTTCCTCCAACAGAGAATGTTTTCGTCTGATCAGATATGAATGTACCGGCAGCTTGAGTGAAATTAGTAGCAACTGTAATTGCAGCGTTTTGTGTAACAGTACCAGAATATGCAGTATCTAAATATAAGTTATTTACTGACAAATCAGTATCAATAGTAGCGCTGTTTTGGCAATAACCAGTACCTCCAAAATGAATATCATCTGATGCTGTTGGTAGACTAGTATTCGAACTGTCTGCGCACGCGCCTGCTGTTGTATTCCAATTTACAGGATTGCTAGTATTTGAGTCAGTTGTACCCCCTACCCAATAGTAAGTAGCAGCGCTTGCACTTTTTGCTATTCCTAGGAATATAAAAAGAAGAAGTAAGATGATTTTAACAGGAATTGTAAATCGCATTTTTTTAGTTTTATTAAATAAACGTGATT
>CAYLOB010000040.1:0-7036 GCA_964385205.1 uncultured Candidatus Saccharibacteria bacterium
TCTTCCTTATAGGCTTCATTTAATGACATGTTACGCTCTTCGTAGGATAATCCTTTTTCCTTTAAATATCTAACCGCATCAATGCCCCAAGGGCATCCAGTCTTTGTGTAAACAATTATGTGCATAGGTGATATAATTGGTCTGTTAATAGCTTAATTATACAAATATATGAACATAACAGAAATATTTAAGGCAAACAAAAGTTTGGTTATTGCCATTTTAGTCTCACTTGTTGTAGGGATATTTGTAGGATTAAGTTTCAATCAAGATGGTCACAAAGATCGTTCAGTGAGCAAGTGCGGTGTAAATTATAGTCAGAGTCATAAAATGCCAGATGGCACTATGATGCAAGGAGAAACCCATGAAATGAGTATGAATGAAATGATGAATCAAATGTCAGCTAGTCTTAAAGGTAAAAATGGCGATGCTTTCGACAAGGCTTTTCTTGCAGAAATGATTCCTCATCATGAGGGTGCAGTTGTTATGGCAAAACAAGTACTTCAAACTTCAAAAAGACCAGAGCTTATAAAACTTGCTAACGATATTATCTCTGCACAAAATAAAGAAATAAATATGATGAAAGGGTGGATGTCTACCTGGTTTAAATCTTCAGAAGGATCAGGTTTTGATAATAATGTTGCCTGCACAATGGATGCAAAAATTTGTCCTGATGGATCAGCTGTTGGGAGGCAAGGTCCAAACTGTGAGTTTACTCCATGTCCATCTAATTAGTTCATGACACAAAAGGAAGCTCTCGATATTCTAAAAACCGGCGCCAACGTTTTTCTAACTGGTGCTCCAGGGGCAGGTAAAACTCACACACTTCGTGAATATATTTCTTATTTAAAGGAACATAATATTCCTGTTGCTATCACAGCATCAACGGGGATTGCTGCAACACACTTAGGGGGGGTAACTATTCACTCATGGAGCGGGCTTGGTATTCGGGATAACCTGACACCTGCCGATATAGATAATCTTGAAACAAAACAATATCTTTTTAAACGTTACGAATCTACAAAAGTTTTGATAATCGATGAAATTTCTATGCTTCATCATTTTCGTTTTGATTTATTAGACCAACTTGCTCGTGCATTCAAAAGAACAGAGAAACCGTTTGGTGGTATGCAAGTGGTTTTGTGTGGTGACTTCTTCCAACTTCCACCTGTAACACGTCCTGGCGAGCCTGAAAGTTATTTTGCATACCGCTCTAAAGTTTGGGCAGAAATGAAGCTGAAGATTTGCTACCTAGAAGAACAACATAGACAAAACGACGATAACTTTTTGTCTGTTTTAAATTCAATCCGTGAAAATGATGTCGGTACTGAAACTCTCGAATGTTTAAAGGAGCGACATATGGCAGAAATAGACTCAGTAGTTCAACCGACAAAACTTTTTACTCATAATATTGACGTTGATCGTATAAACATAGAAGAGTTAGCTAAACTTGAAACAGATTCAAAACTATTTCAAACAGTTACAAGAGGAAAGGGTGCGATTGTTGAAACGTTGCTTAAGAGCTGTTTAGCACCCACTGAACTTATGCTTAAAATTGGCGCACGAGTTATGTTTGTAAAAAACAGTTTAGACAAAGGGTATGTAAACGGAACGCTTGGTGTCATAGAAAAATTTGATTCATCTGGATTTCCACTTGTGTTGACTTCAAATGGAAAACGGATTGTAGCAGAACCTGAAGTGTGGGTGATTGAGGAGGAAGGGAAAATAAAGGCTGAAGCCAAACAAGTTCCACTTCGTCTTGCATGGGCGATTACGGTCCATAAGAGCCAAGGAATGTCGCTCGATAGTGCTGAAATTGATCTGTCTAAGTCATTTGCTCCTGGGATGGGTTATGTCGCGTTATCTCGAGTACGAACACTTGCAGGGTTAAAGCTCCTCGGGTTTAATCATAGGGCACTTCAAATTCATCCAGAGATTATTGAGTTTGATCAGACGTTAAAAAAGGAATCACGAAAATCACTTATATGTCTTGAAGAAACAGGTAGGGAAGAAATAGAAAAAAGACAAAAAGAATTTATAGAAAAAAATGCGTCAAAAATCATAAAAGAAAAAGAACTCACAACGCATCAAAAAACAAAAGTACTATTTGACCAAAAAGTACCACTCAAAGATATTGCCAAAATGCGTTCTCTTAAAGAAGAAACTATTATTGAACATATTGAAACTTTGCTTGAAGAGGGAGAAACACTCGATATTGAATATATAAAGAAAAATAGATTAACACCAACAGAGTTTGAATAAATTGAGAAAGCTTTTCAAAAGTCATTTAAAAACCATGGCGACATGAGACTGGCTCCTGTAAAGATGATTTTGAAAGATAAGTTTTCGTATAAGGAACTTCGTTTGGCGAGATTATTTATACATATCGATGCATAAAATTAATAATTACATTGGTATATTACGAATTTATTCTCTAGTGGATTTGTTTTTGCTTCTTGTTGCAATTAAATCAAACTATTATCAATTTATTGGCGCTATTTTGCTTCATGTTGGTTTTTTGTTTTATTTAGAATATAAACATGACCATTCTTATAGAATGAAAATACCAGGTCTACTATGGCAAATCTTTATAATATTTGGACTATTTTTCTATAACCGTGTTGAAGGACTTTTATACGTACTGGTTAGTTTTCTTTATACAAAAAAGACAAAGAAACTTGGATTTTTATCACCATTTATGAGGGGTCTACAGTTTTTCTTTATTGTTGGAGGAATTACTAATTTTCATTCATACTTGCCTTATCTTGCAGGTATATTAGGTTTTTTGAGGAATTTAGCCGGAGATTTTAGGGATGCTGGCAAGGATAAAAAAGAATCTATGAGAACTCTACCTGTCATTTTTGGACTGAATAAAAATATAAAGTATGTTCATTTGTTTGCATTGTTTCTTACCACATTTGTATGGTGGTATGTTTCCGGAATCAGCATATATTGGCTCATGTTAATATTTTTGGTGGAAATAGGTACTTATAATTTAACACCAAGGTAAAATAGTTTTATAATATAGATATGTCACAGGACAAATACACTGCAGTTTGGGTCTCGCACTCCTCAATGGGGGATTTTTTGAAATGTCCGAGGCTTTACTATCTTCACAATATTTATAAAGATCCAAAAACAGGAAACAAGGTTTCTTTAGTTTCGCCTCATATGTCTCTTGGAGTTGCGGTGCATGAAGTTTTAGAGGGTCTCGGAGACTACAAGTCAGAAGATCGAATGAAACAAGATTTAATAAAAAAATACGAAGAAGCTTGGGCTAAAGTTACCGGTCCAAGAGGGGGGTTCAAAAATACAGATGAGGAAAAAGAATTTAAAGAAAGAGGGCTTAGAATGATTGAAAATGTTATTAAGGATCCGAAATTTTTGGTAAACAAAACTCTTAAACTGAAGCGTGAAAAAATGAATCCAAATTTTTTCTTATCTGATGAACATAACATTATTTTAAATGGTCTTGTCGACTGGATTGAATATTTACCTGAAACTGATTCGCTTCATATTGTTGACTTTAAAACCGGAAAAAAGGAAGAAAGTGAATCATCTCTTCAGTTGCCAATTTATCTGTTGCTTTGTGATGCACTTCAGAAAAGAAAGGTAACTAAAGCGTCTTACTGGTATCTAGAAAGTGACAAAATTGTAGAAAAAGAATTGCCAAATTTAGAAGAAGCAAGAATTGCAGTAATGGAAGTTGCGCTTAAGGTTAAAGAAGCTCGTGATAAAAAAGAATTCAAATGTCCGTACGGTGAAGCTGGATGTTTTGGTTGTAAACCTTACGAAGCGATTTTGAAAGGTGAAGCAAAATATTTGGGAATAGGGGGGTTCAGTCAGGATTTGTACATGATTTAATCATCAAGCAAGCTTGCTGTTATTCTAAATTGTGCTATGGTAATCCGTAGATTTGTTGTCGTTGTCTTTCTTGAGGGGTTATACACCCAAAAAAAACGTAGTTACAAAGAAACTCAAGGAAGGCAACGACTCCTAATTTCCAAGGAGCCACGCTCCAAGGATAAAATGGGGTGAATCTCTAAGTGTTTATCGGCCACGCCGATGATACAAAAAGGGATTCACCCTGACTAATTTGTTGGTAACGAGGAAAGTCCGCCGGCTTTTTGGTCGGCTTGGCGGACGAGAAACGGCACTCCTCCGGACCGGTCTTCCGGAGGAGTGACCGTTACCAACTTTGGTAGCATTTAGTTCTTATTTTTTTTGAGCAGTCACCTTTTTGGTCTGACTGCTCTTTGTTTTTTTATGATATATTTTAAATTATGTATTTTGTTTATATTTTAAAATGTAAAGATACTTCACTTTATACCGGTATTACCAACGATTTGGAGAAGCGTTTGTTTGCTCATAATAATTCAAAATCAGGCGCGCGCTATACTAAATCACGTCGTCCAGTCGCTCTCATATATTTCGAAAAAAAGCGCAATAAAAGTTATGCACTAAAAAGGGAAATTGAAATAAAGAAATTAAAACGAGAAGAAAAATTGGAACTTTGTAAAAAGTTTATCTAGTGATTTTAAACATTATGTAAATTCCAAGGATTGCTCCTATTGAATTGAATATAATCCCAGAAAAAGAAAAGCTTGATCCACCCCAAAGTGCTGGAATAAAACCTCCGACAGTTCCTCCAATAATTGCTCCGATCCAAATAAGATGTTTTGTATCCATAGAGCAATTATAACAATTTCTTAAACATTATTTCCAGCTATATATCCACTTGTCCAGCACAACTGTAAACTAAATCCTCCAGACGGCCTGTCTATGTTTAATATGTCTCCAACCAAGAAAAGGTTGTTGATTATTTTTGATTTGAAAGTTTTGAAATCAACTTCAGTGAGTGCGACACCACCACTTGTTACGATCGCTTTGTCCTCTCCAAGAAGACCTGTGACTGTAAGTGGAAATGCTTTAAGTGTGTTTATGAGTCTAACTCGCATTTCACGAGTTATGTTGTGAGCAACTATATTTTCATCAATTTCTGCTATTTTTAAAATTTCTTCAATAAACCCAAGTACAGCAAATTTACTCAAACAATTTTTTATCTTTTTCGCGCCTTCTTTTTTAAATATTTCTTGTAGTTCAGTATTTAATACATCGTTTGGTATGTGAGGAACTGCGTCTATAAGTAAATTTACGTTTCCGTAGGGAAGTAGTTCACCGATTGCTTTACTCATGTTTAGAATCATGGGCCCACTTAGTCCAAAATGTGTGAAAAGAAGTCGCCCTGTTTTTTTGACAGCTGAAGTTTCTTTCTTTTGAATTTGTTGCTTTATTCCGTTTTGGTAAACACTTATTTTTACTTCAGGTAATGTAATTCCTTGAAGGTGCTTAATAAAATTTTCTTTAACAATAAGTGGCACTAGAGAGGCAACCGGCTCTTCAACGCTGTGTCCCATGTCCTTTAACCACAGAAATCCATCTCCCGTCGAACCTGTTTCAGGACGACCTTTGCCTCCAGTTGCGAGCACAAATGACTTTGCTAGAATTTCCTCACCTGTTTTCAAAACTACTTTTTTTATTGAATTATTTTTAGTTTCAAATTTCTTCACTTCGGCATTTAACATTACTTCAACTCCTCCTTTTTTTAGATATTCTATAAATACATTCCAAACACTTTCAGCACTATCGCTTTGGGGAAAGACTCTCTTTCTATCTTCTACCTTTGTTGGCATGCCCCGAGAGTGAAAGAAGTTGAGCGTGTCTTTTTGATTAAATATTGAAAAGGGGGAGAAAAGAAACTTTCCAGCTTCTTTATAGTTCGATATAAATTCTCTAGTATCTTCTTCGGCGTTTGTAACATTGCATCTACCACCTCCTGTAATGCGTAGTTTTTTACCAAGAGAGTTGTTTTTTTCAAGAAGAAGTACCTTTAGTCCTCGTTCGCCAGCTCGTCCAGCTGCCATCATACCTGCTGGACCTCCACCAATAACAACAACATCCCAAACAGTGTTTGGCTTTATTTCGGCAGTTTTGGGTATTTTTGTAGGCATTTGTAAGCTATCGTAACATAAATTAATAAAATAGTTTGAGCCCCCGCAACGACGTTGCGGGGGCTCGGGTTCAGGCATAGCGGAAAAGAAGTTTGAATGCTTCGGATGGTTGTAAGACCTATCCTTTGTTCAACCTATCTTATCCCGCTTGCGCCGGTCGTCGGCGGTCAGCCGGGATAATGGACGACGCGGGCGACGGTGCCGGGGTTGAAAAACAGTGCTTTATTTTTGCCGTCATATTTGACGGCTCCGGGCGGAGAGTTCATGGTGTTTGGTGGTTGAGAAGGCTCCCATTTTGGCACGTCGCTTTTGGCGACAGCTATGCTTTCGTGTAAAGAACCTTCATTTGTGAGATTAGCAAAAGTGCATAAATTTGTCAATAGTACAAAAATGTTGTGAAATAAATCCAGCACTAAATTTTTTAATAAAAAAAGAGCAGAAGGTTCTGCTCATTGTGTATTTGGTTCACCAGATTTGTCTTGCTCTTTCTCTTCTATTAGGAAAAGTTGCAACCGGCCCATCTGTATGGGAATGACCCTGCACTCCAGTAAACAAGTTCCATTGTCGCAGGCGAGCTTGACTCTTTTGAAGCCTGCATGATCCACATTCAGGATTATCTTTTGTGACTTCTGGTTTCTCTTCTTCGCAGGTAGAACATTTCATACTATTACAAGCATAGTATTGTTTCTATCATAAATCAATATAACCCTCATAAAAATAGAGCAGGTTAAACTGCTCTAGTCGTCATCGTCATCAGCTGGGTTTTCTTCATCCCATTTTGCTCTAGCGTGTTCAGAGACTCCGCCTCCACGAAAATCTTCTTCATCATCGAGCAGGTCTGTTTCGTCGTCGTCAGGGTCAGGCATAAAAGGAACTAAGTTTGAGTCAAGATTCAATCTTAATTCTTTTTAAAAAATAATCAACAAAATGTTATAATCGTAGGCATGGATACAAAAGTATTTGATCAAAAATATAAGAACCTTAATGAAAAACAAAGAGAGGCTGTCGACACTATTTACGGCCCTATA
>CAYLOB010000041.1:0-4921 GCA_964385205.1 uncultured Candidatus Saccharibacteria bacterium
AGCTTCTGGCTTTTAGGGAACAAACTGAATCTTTCTACTTCCAGAAGATTTTATTCTTTAGCTAATTTTAGTATTTTTGAAACAAATTCCTCTTTACCTTTGTTATATATTTTACTTCTAGATAAATCCTTAAAATCTTCTTCCGGGACAAGTTTAATATTATTTAATTTAAGATTATTATATTCTGTTACAAATACCGGATTTTTTATTAGATAATCTCTAAATAAAATTTGTCTCTCCCAAAAAGTGTGTTTTGGACAAGCAATCGATAAGTGATACTCAACAGGATTTCCTTTTCTAAGAAATATTCGCTCACAGGAAGACATTTCTGGTTTATATGAATATCCTATATTTTCCAGCTTTTCTGTGAAAAAAGGAATATCTTCGATTGATTCAACTAAAACTCCTATATCAATAAGGGATTTTGCAAACATTCCGGGAATTGAAGTGCTACCTATGTGTTGGATATCCTTTATCTTGTCACCAAAAATAGATCTTATTTTTTCTACCTCTAATTTAAATTTTTCTGACCATTCAGGATATTTTTGTTCCAAGTAATACATGTTGTTAATTGTATCAAATTTGGAAGGAGATTGATTGGAGATAATCGTAGGATATAATGTCGATATTAGTGATTTAATAAAAAAATATGAAAGGAAATTACGTTGATGGATTTGTGCTCGTAGTGAAAAAGGATCGTTTGGCAGAATATAAGAAGGTCGCCACTTTTGCCTCTAAGGTGTGGATGAAATATGGCGCGCTTCAATATGTTGAAACTTGTGGAGACGATATGTCACCTGAGTGGTGTAAAGTTCCGTTTCCAAAGTTAGCTAAAACCAAAGAAGACGAAGTGGTTGTATTTTCTTGGATTTCCTATAAATCAAAAAGTCATAGAGATGCAGTAAACAAAAAGGTGATGAACGATCCACAAATGGCCAAAGCGTGTGATCCAAAAAATCCCCCTTTCGATATGAAGCGAATGTCTTACGGGGGGTTTAAGGTGTTGGCGCAGAGTAAGTAGGGGGGGGGATTCTATGAGCAGATATTTTTATATCTGTGCTCATTCGTCACCGCTCTCAGTCTACTCTGGTTTTTTGATTCAAAGCCATTTAGCAAAGCTAATGAGTATCTAGAAATGCGGAGGAGGTGGGGGTTATGTTGGCTAAGATTTAGGTACACAAGTCTTAATAAAATTTTTCCCAAAATTAGTGATTTGAAAGTAGGACTTCTCAGTACTAAATACATAATCTTGTTCTACAGATGCTTTCCATTTTTCTAGAATCGGATCTGTTAGCAGTTGCTCATAATGAACATTATCTGCTAAACATTGTGTAACCATATCATCTAATATGCCGAGTCTAACAAGATTCTCAAAATACATGTTTTCATTTTCTGGAGTAAAGAATTTTATAAGTTTCGATAGTACTGTAAAATATTTTAAATATATAAAATAACCTTTCCCCTCTCTTGATTCACTTTTTATTCTAAGATAGGGGATTACCTCTGTTGTGTCAGTGATGTCACTTGCAACATAATCGAGAATTTTTGCCTCATCAACAGAAAGATTTGTAATAATTTCAAAATAGCTTGGATGTGTAGAATTTTGAGATTCCTTTAAAGACGCCTTAACAAAAAGCTCCGTGTACAAACTCACAAGTTCTTCTCCTGTTGTATATCTAAGTCTGTCCAAAATGGGTATTCCAAGTTCAGGTGGAACTGGTAATATTTCGCCATCTTCTTCATTTAGTCTTTCCACTAACTTTTTCAGATTTTTCTCAGCAATTTCAGACCCTGTAATTATTGGTCCAGTGATGATGCCTACGAGTGAAGAAATTGCTGTACCAAATTTCTGAACAGTTGGTTGTGCTAAATCTTGATATATTATCGGCAATAGTTTTAATGTTTCTTTTGTATTCATAGTTTTTAAGGTAGGACAACTCTTCTTTAGTATCAAATATTACTTTATAGAATCAAATTGGTCCAGAAGAAGGAAGATGAGATTCGGTCAAGAACATTTTTGTTGTCGTCACAACAAAAATTTCTCGACCCTGGATTTTCACCCACTTCTGCTAAAGCAGGTCCCGAAAATCCTTTCGAATCTCACCTCCTCCGGCAAACGACAAACCGCCAAAGTTACATGAACTTTGGCAGGTTGATTTGCGGGCCACTCGGGTAAATACCCACACCTCAGATCCCATAAGGGTATTTTAGGGTGTTTGAGAAAGGGTGGATGTGACACACCCGAGTCTAGATCTCTTTTTTATAAAGCTCTAGTTTCTTTGACCATTTGTCATAGTTTTCTTGAGCAAACATTTTATGTTCTTCAGAACTAATGCGATCAAACATCCAATCAAGTTTTGCTTTTGCACCATCATTTGAATTAGATGCAAGGTGGTCTTTATTTACAAATAATTCAGCATTGGTTTCAAAAAAACTGACCGAATCTGCATCCATGAGTGCATTTTGTTCTTCATTTCCCCCAATCTCATGCCTGCTGACAAGTGAAGAAACTTTTTCGACGATCGATTCAGGAGCGCTCTCTTTTCGTAGAAAATCTGACATTATAGTCGCCCCTTTCTCCTGATGATTTTTTAAAAAATGAGGATCGAGATAATCTGCAACTTTACGCTCTTCCTCAGTACGAAACGCCCTTTCTATATCGTGAGAATATGCAGCAATTTTATGTGCTTTAGTTAGATTTGGCAGAAATTTCCCATACCAAAATACAGTTCGCTCAAAGTGATTTTTTTGCTTCCCTTTGAAAGATTTGTTTACATATTCAACTACTTTATCGTATAAATCCATGTATGGATTATAACAAATCTTGGTATGTGTGGGGAGGTGAGAGTTTCGACCGTTACACGGTCAGTACCCCGATTGGAAAAAAAAGGGGGGGTGAGATTCGGTCACAGATAATTTTGATTCCGTCGAATCAAAATTTCCGCGATCCCGACTCACTTCTCGACATTGTTATGTCGAGACCAAATCTCTGATTTGGTGCGCTCCGTCTTTCGAATCCCACCTGTCTTTCTATGAAAGACTAAGTTACTTCGTAACTTATCTCCGCACATAAGAAAAAACACCAAGAACATTGGTGTTTTTTCTTATGTGCGGAGGAGGTGGGATTCGAACCCACGGACCCCGTTAAGAGTCTACAGTTTTCAAGACTGCCGCCTTCAACCTCTCAGCCACTCCTCCTTTTAATTTTTTAAAGGGTTGGGAAACCTTTAAACAAAGACTATTCCTCCTTACAGGAGCAGTACACCTTTTTGATATATTTCTTCGCTAACGCTCGAAATCTATCTAAAGAAGGTCTTGCAGTCGGGTCCCATCCCGACTTCACCTCTCAGCCACTCCTCCGTAAATCAATAAAATTAAGCATTTGCTAATTAAACTGACAACGTGACCACTTTATCAGAAAATATCTTTTTTAACAATATTTTTGTATACTCAACCGTATTATGATGATTATTGGTGTTGATTTTGGGTCAAAAAGAATAGGTATAGCAACAGCTGATACGGAAGCAGGAATGGCTTTTCCTATGACAGTGCTCGATAATAATTCCGACTTTTTTGATAATTTTAAAAATATTTGTTTGAAAGAAAAGGTGGAACTTGTGGTACTTGGGGACAGTAAAGATTTCAATATGGTTGATAATGAGATAATGAAAAAAATTACACCTTTTAAAGAAAGGGTAGAGAAAGAGCTAGGTATTAAGGTTGAAATGCAATCAGAATTTTTAAGCTCTGCACAAGCACTTCATAATCAACCTGATACAAAGATGCTCGATGCTGGTTCGGCAACAATTATTTTACAAGCGTATTTAGATAGAGAAACCAATAACCAATAACCAATAACCAATAACCAATAACCGATGACCTATAACAATAATGTATAATTGGGAAGAAGTTGCTGGAGTTATAAGTTTTTAGTTAAAAATTATGAGTCAAATTACATACGATGATTTTAAAAAAGTTGAAATAAAAGCTGGAAAAATTTTGTCAGTTGAGAAAGTGGAGGGTAGTGAAAAGTTGTTAAAACTTTCTGTCGATTTTGGGCTAAAACCTTCTGTGAATACAGAAGGTTCGCCCCTAGGGCGATCGGCAGACGTCGGGCTAGCCGAACATTCTGCTACGCAGAATGTTTTAGGGGAAGAGAGGGATATTAGACAGATTGTTTCCGGTATTCAAAGTTATTTTCCAGATGAACAAGAGTTAGTAGGTGTGGTGTGTATGTTTGTTACTAATCTTGAGTCCAGAAAACTAATGGGACTTGAAAGTGACGGTATGCTTTTTGCGGTTGGAGGGAAAGATGGTAATCCATTTTCACTTCTTAAGCCACATCAGGATACTTTCTTAGGAACACTTGCATCATAATCTTTGAAAGAGTTTCGAGAGATATGATATTATTATCTTAATGAAATCAAAAAATTTTTTTAAAATTTTTCCTACACCTCGCTTTCTAAAATTTTCTTACGTTGGCTTTGAAATTTATCCAGACAAGGTTCGTTTTGCTGAAGTGTGTAACAAAGATGGGCGGGGAATAAGCCTCGGTCGCCATGGAGAAAGAAGCTTTACTCCATCTGAAGATTTATTTGCCAATGAATCTCTTAAGCAAGCACTAAAAGATATTGCTGAAACTGAAAAAATTACTCATATCAAAGCTACTCTCCCAGAGGAGGAAACGTATCTTTTTACAATTGGAGTAGAAGGTAGTGATATGGAGGCAATAAGGAACTCAATTGAATTTCGGCTTGAAGAGAATGTTCCTATTTCAGGTGCAGAAGCACTTTTTGATTTTTATTTGTTGCCATCTGAACATGGTGAAAAAAGAGCCGTGGTGTCTGTTGTTTCAGCAACCTTGGTTGAAAAATATATTAATCTATTTTTAGAGTGTGGACTTACTCCTGTGGCATTTATG
>CAYLOB010000041.1:4960-7015 GCA_964385205.1 uncultured Candidatus Saccharibacteria bacterium
AATAATTAAAATAGGTGATCTCGATGCGGGTCTTATGGTGTATCTTTCTGAAAATAAAACAGTATTTTCTGTTGTGAGTCAGGGGTATGTGCAGTTTAGCTCTACTCTTGGGGCTGGAGGTTCACTCATGACGTCTGCGTTGGCGAAGTATTTTAATAAAACACCTGAGGAAGCTATTAAAATGAAAAAGGAAAAAGGGTTTTCAAAAGATGAGAATCAGGATTTGATTTCAGCTATGGTGAACGCAATTTCAGTGCTTCGTGATGAAATCCAGAAAGCACTTTTGTATTGGAATACTCACCAAGATAAAGATTCTAAATTTCCTATTAAAAAAATAGTTCTAATTGGTGATGATGCAATTATTCCTGGATTTTCAGAATATCTTTCTGTTAGTTTAAAAATGCCGGTTGTTGTTGGGAATGTTTGGGAAAATTTCGAACGATATAAAGATGAGGTGCCACCACTTCATTTCAATGATTCAGTTTCCTTTGGTGCGTGTATTGGACTTTCATTAACTTCACTTTAAATAATTAAATTTATGTTCACTCTTCTTCCTCCTGAATACAAAATCGACCTGATGAGTAATTACAGATCAAGACTGTATGTTGTGTTAGGTGGGGCAGTTATTGCTTCGGTAGTCTTTTCAATTATTTTACTTCTTCCTACGATTATTTTCTTAAATTCAGATCTTACAAAATTAAATTCAGAAGAAAGTTCTATCCAAAATTCAATTTCTAGAAAAAGTGAAGATGATGTTTCTGTGACACTTGAAAATTTTAAAAGAGACATTGAAACCGTTTCAATTTCACAAATAATACCGTCGCCTATAGTGGCATTAGTTTTTTCAGTTGCACCAACGGGTGTTGATATAGAAACAATGGAGTATCGAGCACTTGAAAATAAAGCATTTCAAATAATGATTTCGGGCACTGCTTCAACGAGACAAATTCTGGATCAGTTTACTCGTGAACTAAAGAAGGAAGAAATTTTTTCAGAAGTTAATCTTCCT
This sequence comes from uncultured Candidatus Saccharibacteria bacterium, assembly GCA_964385205.1. Lineage (GTDB taxonomy): Bacteria > Patescibacteriota > Minisyncoccia > Phycocordibacterales > CAIRYW01 > JAUPVJ01. The sequence goes on from CAYLOB010000041.1 coordinate 5,970, forward strand.
ATTTCCAATTTGGCAAAAGATACTGGAGCGAAGTTTAACATTTCTATAAAATCAAAATAACATGAAAGTTAAATCATTTTCAGAAAAAAAACTAGCAATCATTATTCTTTTAAGTGTTTTAGTGTTGCTTGGTGGTTATGTTTATCTATATATTTTGGCTGAAAAAATGTTTATAGAAACAGGTGAAATAAGAAGTCGCATAAATGTTGCCAAATCCAAAAATAATGAACTACAGTTGATTAGAGAGAACATTAAGTCAACTCTGGGTACCTATGAGCTTGTAAAACAGATGTTTGTTCCAAAGGATGGTGTTGTCGATTTCATACAAACTCTCGAAGCTTTAGGAAGGGAGAGTGGTTTGAGTCTTACTATTAAGACTGTTGAAAATAAATCTTTAAACAGCACAGTTCAAGGCAAAGAAAGGATAACAATATTTTTTTCTGCTGATGGTGATAAATCTAAGCTACTTCTTTTCTTGAAACTTATTGAAAATCTTAAATATAAGGTAGACATAGATGATGTGTTACTTATCAAAAGTGTCAAAAAAAATGATGAGAGTTCAGAAGACAAAAGTAAAATAAAGGCACCCGGTCTTTGGAATTTATCCACACACATTTCTGTATTAAAGGAAAAATAATATGCCAGGAAATAAAAAAATAAAATTAAATTTTAAAAAGTTCAAGATATCATTTGGTTTGGACGCAGATAAGGATTGGCATTTTGTGGCAATAATTGCTTGTATCATTACAATAATTGGGGTTGCATTTAATTTATTTGCTTACCTTCATTTTGTATATTTCACAAATGAAGTTGTTGTAGAAAAAAGTGATTTTAACTTTCTTGATAATAAGAAAATAGAAGAAGTTATAAAAAATAACGAAGAAAAGAAAATTCAATTTGAAAATATACAGGAGTCTCTTCATTCTCGTTAATTTGACCAAAAAATATATATTGATATATTTATTCACACGTCACTCTTCGTCGTTCAATGGATAGGACATAAATTTGCGGAAGTTGTAATGCAGGTTCGATTCCTTCCGAGGAGA
>CAYLOB010000042.1:0-3876 GCA_964385205.1 uncultured Candidatus Saccharibacteria bacterium
CTTTGAGACCATCCCCCTTCATTTTAGCGGGCGACCATTCCATGGTCGCCCGCTTCCTCGTTTATAAATCTAACAGAAACCTTTATTTATAAATTATCAGTTATGAGTCGATTCATGATTTTTTCTCGACACTCTACAGAACAAAAGATTCCTCCCTCTTCCTCACATTTGTCACAGATAAGCATGTGCTTGTGACACAAATCATTTTTACAATTTATATAATTTTCAGTTTTACTTTCACATTTATCGCACTTTCCGATTATTTCCCGCTCTCCTCCAAAATCCATCACAACTCTATTGTCAAAAGTATAAAGAGTTCCAAGAAAATCTTGCCCTGGATATTTTTCCATAAAAGTATGCATTCCTCCATCTAGTTGATACACATCTTTAAATCCTTTTTTCACTAAATATCCACTCATCTTTTCACATCGAACTCCTCCTGTGCAAACTGTGAGAACTTTTTTGTCTTTGAGATGTTCTATCTTTGGCAGAATTTTTGGCAAGTCTCTTGAGTTTTCCATTTCTGGATCAATAGAATTTTTAAAGTGTCCAACTTTAAACTCGTAACTGTTTCGCATATCGACAACATAAAATTCTTCGTTTTTGTCGTACCATTTTTTAAGTTCATGAGCCGGTAAATGTTTACCTGTCATTACGTTTGGATTAACATCTTCTTCGCCTAGTCGAACAGACACTATTTCATTACGAACTTTTATTTTCATTTTAGGAAAAGCTTCTCCTGTTCCAGCACTTGTTTTAAATTGAACATCTCTGAAACACCCCATACCTCGTGTGTCAGGAGAAACACCCAGTTTTTTAAGACTGTCTACATAGAAAGCAACTTTTTCTGGTTCCCCTTCTAAAGTACAGTTGATCCCCTCTTTAGCAATAATGATTCGCCCTTTAAATCCAAGCGCATTACAAATACCACGGTGCCACATCGCTAAATGCTCTGGGTTTTCTATATTTGTGTATTTGTAGAAAAGTAAAATAGTGTATTCCTTGTTCATATATAAGGAGATATTATCACAAGTTACGGTGTTTTCAAGAAAATAGAAAGATAAAAGCCCGTCCGCCGGAGGCGGACGGGCTTTTAAATTTTAACTAAACTTGAGGAGTAACAGAGGTAGGATTTTCAGATACACTACATGTCTTACACCCTACAGCTTTACACACACCACAGTTCCCAGTACCAGCTTTATGACACTTACATTTACAAAATCTAGAAAGTGACCAGGCTCCAGGACCGACAAGGGCTAGAGTAATTGCAGAAGTCAAAAGAGAAAGATCAAGCTCAGAAGCTAAGTATCGTCCCATAAACGGAACGTTTGGAAGACCCCATTTAACTTTAAATGCTGCAACTGCCATAACAATACCGACGAGGATAGATCCGTACACTGTAAATATTCCAAGAGCAATAAGTGCTCCACCGATGATCTCAGAATAAGTGGCTAAGTAAGCCCATATAGAACTAAAACCGATTTGTGAGAAGAAACCAATAGTTTCTTGCATATGCATCGCTTTTAATACTCCATGAAACACAAAAGTTCCTCCGACAAAAAGTCGAAGAATTAGAAGTCCTAGATTTTTTGTAGTGTGACTACAGCAAGTTGTTTTACACATAAAATAATAATTAACTAATAACTAAATAACGTTCGTACATTATAGCAAACAACAGCTAAGAAAAGCTACATCTTAGAGACCGAAGAAATACCAAGCGCCCACAAACCCCTTTCAACAATTTGTCCAAACGCTTTTACGATTGCAAGTTTATACGGAGAATCTATTTCTTTAGACACAATCATTCCCTCTCCATAAAATGAATTAAATTCTGAACAGAGTTTAATAAGATACTCAACAATGCCGTGTGGCGATTTCTCAAACCATGCTTTTTCTATAATTTCTGGAAACATATAAAGCACATGCTCTATGTTGTAAGAAGAAGCTGGTTCAGTTTCAAAAGAAGGAACGATGCTCAACTCTTCAGCTTTGCGTAGAAGTGATCTTGAACGTACAAGTGAATATTGAAGATACGGACCGGAATCCCCCTCAAACGAAAGTGACTTCTCACGGTCAAAAATAATATCTTTTCCGATTGACTGCCTTAGAATCGTGTATTTAATCGCCCCGATAGCCACCTTTGTTGCGATTTCTTTTTTATCTACATCTTCGATATCTCGCCCTTCCATTTTTATATAGATCTCGTTTTCAATTTCATGGATAAGTGACTCTCCTGTTACAACATTTCCTTTTCTTGAGCTCATTTTACCTTCTGCAAAACGAAGCATTCCATGACCTACAAATTCAGTCTTAGAGGCATTTTCTGGGTCAATAAGTGACATTGCTTTTAAAACTACTTTAAAATATTCCTTTATCTCGTTTGCAGAAGTAATAACAGAAACATCAAACTTATATCTTTTAGATTTCTCGACGGCATTTGCAAGATCTTTTGCTTCATATGTTGGCAGACCCTGTGAGTTTAAAAAGACTCTTGTATGAAGTCCGAACTTTTCGCCCTTAAACACTGTTGCGCCGTCACTTTCTTCAAAAACGCTTGGGATATTTTCTTTAACTATTTTTGTTGCAAGTGGCGATACTTCGCTTTCGAAAATATGATCATCAAATTTTGTATCAAGTTTTTTGTAAATTCCATCGAAGTAGAGCAAACTCCATTCTCTTCCCTTATCATAGTAAACCTGTAAATCAGCATCTGACCTATCAAATAATTTTTTATTTATTTCTTTAATTTCTTCTTTGGCTTTTTCATCATCCTCGTATGCGTTTACACCAACAACATATGCGTCACCCATAAACTTAACTTTGTCCTGAAAAGAATCGTCATCGTGAGGAAACGCAGCTCTCGCTTGCTTCATCGCCCAAACAGTCTTAGCAACATGAAGACCGATGTCTCCTTGGTAACAAAGTCTTTTAACCTCAGCACCTTGAAACTCTGCAATTCGCGAAAGTGATTCACCAATCGCATTCGCCATGAGGTGGCCTATATGAAATGCTTTGAAAGGATTCGGATCAGTGTATTCAAAAAGTGCAGACTTTCCCTCAAGAAGAGTTCCCTTTCCAAAGTTTTCGTCTTTCAATATTTCTTCAAGCTTAGAAACAAAAAACTTTGAAGACAAAAAGAAATTTATAAATCCAGCTCCGGCCATTTCTACCTTTTCGATTTCATCTCCCAGATTTTTTTGTATTTCAGCGACAATAGAGTTTGCGAGCTCCCTAGGGTTTTGGCCGAGTTTTTTGGCATACACCAAAGCCACACTAGTTGAATAGTCGCCAAAGCCTTTTACATCTGGGTGTTCTAAAACAATACTCTCGAATTCTAGTCCCAGGTTCTTACCAGCTGTTTTTATAAGTTGTACTATTTTTTCTCTCATTTAGCTCAATTTAACCATAAAAATGCAAAACAAAGGAGGGGGGCGATTTGCCACAAAAAACGCAAATCGTGATGTGGGTATTTTTTTATCCCAGCAACTCTTTTACTTTCTCCCAAATTCTTTCATGAATCTCATCTATAGATAAAAGGATGTCGCCTTCTGTACAAACAATCTTCTCCCAAAATTTTTCACGTTGAAGTAGATGTTGTCCTGCTTCTTTTGAATTATGTAAATATTCGAAATCAGAATCTGCAACATCCATTCCTCCCTCTCTATTTAAAATAAGAGTTTTAGAAATCTCTTCTGGCACATCAAGGTACAAAACCATATCCGGTTTCAAAAGCCCTAAGGTGTCATATTCCATCGCAGACAACCAATCAAGAAATTTATTTCTCTCACTTTCGTCTTTTATTTTTCCACCTTGATGAATCTGGTTTGAAGTCACGTAGCGATCGAGTATCACCACTTTACCACTCTCTAACCAATT
>CAYLOB010000042.1:3886-6780 GCA_964385205.1 uncultured Candidatus Saccharibacteria bacterium
TTTTTGATTCTAGGCATTGTTTCAAACCGATCACATGCATAAAGCACTGATGTAACCTTAGGATCCATGTGAATAAAATCACCATGAAGTCCATCTAGACTTTCACGAATTAATTTACCAAAAAGATTTTTCTCATATTGAGGGAAACGCAAACTCTCAGCTTCAATACCATCTTTTTTTAATCGCCTCATCAGCGCCTCCGTTTGAGTAGTTTTACCACTTCCATCTGTTCCTTCTATAACAATTAGAATGCCTTTTTTCATACTGTTCATTATATCCACATTCTAGGTTTTTATAAAATACTTTAGAATATAATCAGCATTTACACTCTACTCTCATGAAAACCATCATACTTCTATTTGTTCTTTTCATTTCCAAACTTTCTGGTGCAACATTTCTACTTCACTTTGCATTTGATAGTAACAAAGTTGGACAAGAACTCTCCGTCCAATTTGAAACAGAAAACTTTGCGTCACCTCTATGGCAATTTAACACTCGTAACCTTGATTCATTTAACTTTGCTGTCACAAAAGTTGATGAGACGATCTTGTTTCAAATAACCGATCCAATACGCACAGTCTTTCAGGCACCTTTTGTTTTGCCAGTTCTTGGCAATATCGGAATTCAAACATCACTCTTCGGTAGAGACTTCTCTCCTGATATATATCTAAATGGAGAAACTTCTTTCTTCCATTCAGTATCTGAGGGTGAAACTGCGATGCTGAACGTTTTGTTTGTTGACCACTTACTTTCCGGAGAATTACAAAATTTTTCAATGGAAAGAGGCCGGTTTGAAGTTAGAATCTTTGCAGTGCCAGAAAGTACATATTCATTCGTCTTGATTTGTAGCGTAGTTCTTTTACAAAGACGAAAAAGCCCGCGCCAGAGGCGCGGGCTTTTTTTATCCTTCTCCACTTTTAGAAGAACCTTTCTCGAGGAGAGAGATTTTATAAAAAACAGAAAGTTTTTCATGAAAAAAAGGTTCTCCCAAAAGTGGACCGAAAACAAATTCGTAGCATTAACTATCACTAACCTATCACTTCACAATTTATTTGTAAATATATGAAGTGAAGAAGTTGGACGACATAAAGCGGTCGTCCAGCGCAACGAGTTTGACGTACTCGCCGATGTCCTACCACAGGACACGTCAGGGGTTGAACCTGAATATATGTTTCAGCCCGGGATTGGATTTCTCTAAGAAATCTGCCCCCGACAATAGAGTGGAATGGCCCCTTTCGGGATACGGTACAGTCTCTTCCCTCTTCTGATTTCGACCGTATAAATGGATCGTCCGAAGGGGTCTGCTGTCACCCTCTCCAAATACCAGAGATACCTTACAGAGAGTCCTGGTGAATTTTGAGATTCACTAGCTCCGATTGTGTACTCGGTCACCAATCTGACGCACCGATTGTCACCAGGGTCAAACATAATAGGATGATACACACCCATATCTCTCCTTAATCCAAGTCGGCGCATTCTTTTTAACATCCTTCTAGACACTTTTCTTTCCTCTCTTTATTTTCTCAACGCGAAAGGAAACGTCATATCAAGTTTTTGTTGGCTTATTTTACAGAGTGTTGACCAACATATTGTGATGCGAAACTTAAAACGCATTTTGGTATTCTTTACTTATCACTCCACCATAGTCTGATGGGGTGAATAAGTTGAGCAACACTACGCAGTTGCTCAGTTCGCCGGGACCACCGGTTTTTTTTACGAAGCATATTTCAGCCCAACCCGAAATCTTGTCCGGGTCATGTTCTTTTTACTATTTCAAGAAGAACTAACTTGTTTTTTACTTAGAATTGGGCACAAACCCACTTGATGAGCTGCACTGTGGTATAAACCACGGCACCCACCACGTAGAGCCCAATAACGGCGGCCTTCCAGCCTTTCAGCTCCCCGCCGATCGAAAACCTTTTCACTATACTTTCACCTCCTTCCTTGGAAGTTGTCCCGAATCACCTCGGGCGGTTCGTTTGATGCAGGTTTTCTCCTATCAGTCCACAAACATAAATGTTTGTGGACTGAACAAGTTGGAGAAAGGATTGAACTTTCTCCATAAGAACCATGTCTCGTTACAGATGGAAACCAATCCTTCTGTATATTTTCTACGTGCGAGACTACACGGCTATTTAAGGAACAGCTCCTCGTCTACTTTTTCGGTGTATAGGAGAAAAATTTCTCCCAACCAGGCCAACCCTTCGCCTCATACATCTCGTACGGTCGACTAGGGAGTTTGGGGTCTTTCCTCCAGATCGATCTATAGTCGATCGATGAGGAAGAGCGAGTACACCCAAGCGTCTTTGCAGCAACTGCAGCCTCCTGCCATGTTGCATAGCAGTTACGCGCGAGCCTCCGATAACGCTTGGTTCCGAGGAACACTCCCCAGTTTTTCCAACCCTTACCTTTGTAGTAAGTGTCAGGGTTGGCGTGAAGCCAGAGGTCCTCTGAGCGACGTCTCCTGTACTCACCCTTCGTACGAATTTTGAGTACCTTAGCCGCAGCCGAAGCATCCTTGATTTTTTTATAAAGAGGACGCTTCGGTGACAAAGCACTGGCTCTTGGTCTAACCGTTGCCGGATCGCGGCCTTCTCTCTTGGCGCGAAACCAGGCGCCACGGGAGATTCTGAGTTTCTCCCATGGCTTTTCTTTATCCTTCATATTTTCACCTCCTTCCTTAGAAGTTGTCCCGAATCACCTCGGGCGGTTCGTTTGATGCAGGTTTTCTCCTATCAATCTACAAACAATCGTCTCATTTTATTGAACGACTTGATTGTTTGTAGACTGAATAAGTTGAGCAACACTACGCAGTTGCTCAGTTCGCCGGGACCACCGGTTTTTTTTACGAAGCATATTTCAGCCCAACCCGAAATCTTGTCCGGGTCATGTTC
>CAYLOB010000043.1:0-6773 GCA_964385205.1 uncultured Candidatus Saccharibacteria bacterium
GAAATTAAAAATTAACCAGCAAAATCTAACTGAAGACGATGTTGGGTTTATGATTACTCCTCGTATCAATGCGGCGAGTCGCATGGGGTATTCGTATGATGCGTTTCGGTTACTGACAACAACTGACGAAAATGAAGCAAATTCACTTGTTGATCATTTAGAAAAAATAAATACAGAAAGAAAAGTGACCACTGCGCATCTCTCAAAAGAAGTTCGTAAAATTATTGAGGCAAAGTATTCACCATATTTTAATAACAAAGTGATTGTTGCAGGAAATCCTTCATGGAGTCCTTCACTTTTAGGACTTGTGGCAGGTTCTATTGCAGAAAAAGAATCGAAGCCCGTATTCCTATGGGGAAAGGAGGGAATGGTAGAAAATCTGAAGGGGTCTTGCAGAGGGGTTGGAGAGATGAGTGTGACAAGTATTATGTCTGCGCTTCCAAGTGGTGTGCTTTTGGAGTTTGGTGGGCACCATTTGGCGGGAGGATTTTCAGTATCATACGACTCTGTCCATTTGCTCGACGAAGAGATTGAAAAAGCGTACGAAAGAGAAATGAAAGAACTTAAAATAGAACCTATTTTTGCTGATTCACTCCTTGATGCAGAAGATGTAAATTATAAACTCCTAAATGAACTCGACAAACTAGCCCCATTTGGAGTAGGGAACCCTAAACCCCTTTTTATGATCCAAAATGCCTATATTTCTGAAGTTTCTTTTTTCGGTAAAGAAAAAAATCATCTTAAAGTGATTTTGAAGAGAAACAGTAAACCACTTGAGGCAATCGTGTTTTTTGTGACTCCAGAATTAACTAAAAAAGCAGAAGTAGGCAGAACCGCAACTATTGTTGGAAATATTGAAAGAAATTTTTTCGGCGCAAATTCGATCAGAGTAAGAATTGTTGACATAGTATAAATTTGGCGTAGTATTCGAATTCGAACTACATTAATTATATGAATCCTGCTTATTTACCTAAAAGGTATTGTCAGCCTGGTGCGCGCATAACTGAAGCAATTGTCGCCATTATGACAAGTGTCCCAGTATCAACAAGTCGTCATGCGTTCGACGATCTCGAGATACCTCAGATGACTGTGCTGGCGGATAATGCAATTATTGTCGCACCTGCCTCAGAAAAAATAATTCGTTTGCAGAAGTTACATGATTGGTTGCGTGGTGAAGGGCTAATCGAGGCCCAGATTGCCGTGCGAACACTGCTTGAACTATCAGTACTTGAGGAATTCGACGGTGAACGTGATCGCAAGTTGGTGAGTGGAATGGAGCCAACCTATCAAGTTTACCTTGTTGAAGGTGTCGCAAGTTTGATTATGAGACCAATTCAAGTTTTCGATTGTGACTGATAAACTCGAAATGATTCAATTAACCCAAAACTTCAAAGTGGCGGGTATTTTTTTATTCTTATTTTTGTATGTTATCCTTAATTCATGATTAAAGATTCTAAATTTGCAACAATTTTTTCAGATGGATCGTCACGAGGGAACCCAGGTCCTGGAGGATGGGGAGCAATTGTCGTTTTAAATGAAAACGACAAAAATTTTCAAGATCCAATTTTCAATATTCCAAAAGAGACACGAGTAATCGAATTGGGGGGCAGGGAAAATAATACGACTAACAATAGGATGGAATTAACTGGAGCACTCGAGGCTGTTAGGCTTGCGGAGTCTCTTGGTTCACGACACGCCTTGGTACATACGGATTCAAGTTATGTGGTCAATAGTTTAACCAAGTGGATACATGGTTGGGTTAAAAACGATTGGCAAACTAAAGATGGAAAAAGTATCTCAAACAGAGATTTGATGGAGTGTTTTTATGATATGTTTTCTTTGATTAAAATAGAGTTTAAGCAAATCGCTGGTCATTCTGGTGTTGCAGGAAATGAACGTTGTGACGAAATAGCAACAAGCTTTGCTGACAATGTTTCAATTGATCTGTTTGATGGGAAACTTAAAGACTACACAGTTTCTTTGTCTTTGGAACATGGTCATAAAAAGAAGCTGTCTAAATCAAATTCTAAAAAAGCTTTTTCATATATAAGTGAAATTGACGGTGACATAAAGATACATAAAACATGGGAAGAGTGTAAAAAGAGGGTGGAAGGCAAGAGGGCTCGTTTTAAGAAGTCTGTTTCTAAGGAGGATGAAGAAAGAATTGTAAAAGAATTTAGTTAATTCTTATGAAAGAAAAGCTATTTCTAAGTGTGATTCTTGGATTTCTGCTCGGTAACATCATGGGGTCACAAATTTTATTAAGTTTGTATCAAACGGTATTTTTAGTACTTTTATCTACCTCAGTTTTTATATTTTTAGCTTTAAGAATTAAAAAATACAAAAAGGTTTTTTCTGATTATTTTTTAATTTTTTCTGTTTGCCTCCTTGCTTTTTCTTTAGGTATTTTTAGATTTTCACTTTCTGAACAATCTCTAAAATTGTCTGAGCTCGCTATTTATGGCGGTCAAAACATTGAGATGATCGGAGTTGTTTTAAATGAACCGGTGCGTAAAACTGATCTTTCTAAAATAAATATCGAGGTTGGTGCCGTTACTTTTGAAAATGAGGTAACTAAAATTAATAAAGAAAAAGTTAGCGTTCATGTAGATTTCTTTCAACCGTTGTCTTACGGTGACGTAATTATTATTCAAGGTAAATTAGAGAAAATAAAAAATAGGGAAGAGAACAGTAATTTTGATTTTGAATACTATGCTAAAAAGGATGGTATTCAGTATCAGATGTTTCGTCCAAAAGTGATGGTTCAAAAAAATGTTGGTAACTCTGTCGTTATTAAACTTAAAGCATTTAAAGACTTTTTTGAAGGAAAATTAAGTGAACATCTTTCCGAACCGCACGCATCACTCGTCTCTGGGATGCTCATTGCGGGAAAGGGAGCGCTACCTAAAGACATTCAAAACGAGTTTATTCGCACAGGGCTTATTCATATTGTTGTACTCTCGGGTTTCAATATTGCTATTATTATAAAATTTCTAAACTCACTATTTCATTTATTTCGTTTCAATCGCAAATTTTCCATATTCTTGATTCTCACTTCACTATTCTTATTTATTTTAATGGCAGGAGCGACTCCACCAGTTGTTCGTGCGGTCCTCATGGCGAGTATTGTACTTATGGGTAAAATGACATTTAGAAAAATGGATGCAAATAAAGTACTTTTGTTCGTCGCTTTTATTTTAGCGATTATCAATCCTTACAGTGTACCGTTTGATCCGTCATTTCAGCTTAGTTTCTTGGCCACTTTTTCGATAATCAATCTTGCACCGCTTTTAGAGAAATATTTCATATTTATTAGATCAAATCTGTTTCGAGAGACGGTTTCGCAAACCCTAGCCGCAACTATTTTTGTTTCACCGTTCGTACTTTACTTAATGGGTAATTTTTCCATTATTGCGCTTTTGGTCAATGTAATAGTTCTGCCATTTGTTCCTATCCTTATGCTTTTTGGATTTTTACTTGTTGTACTTTCTTTCATTCATCTTATATAAACTTTGTTAGCGTTTATTGTTGTAGCTTTATCGTCTGTATTGTTTTTTATAGTCCATTTCGCTTCAAATCTACCATTCGCTTCCTTCTCAATAAGCAGTCTTCCGTTCGTCACTATATTACCTGTGTATATTGCTATCTTTTATTTCATATACAAAAAGAAGCAAGTAACACCTGCTCCAATTCTGAATCTGACTGAACCCCACTAACTATTTTTTAATTGCTTTTTCAAACCTTGTTGCGCAAACATCTTGATTGGTAGCTGTCAGATAACTCTCTACATATTTTTTCTTTTCAGCGGGAATATAGTCCATAAGGTAAGAGTGTTCCCACATGTCGATTCCATAAATAAAATGAAGTCCGTTCAAGTGTCCCATCTGTTGCTCGTCTACCCAAGAATTTATTAGTTGGTCTGTAAGCGGGTCGTACCAAAGCACTGCCCAGCCGATTCCTCGTGTAAGACAAAGTGATTTGAATTCTTCTAACCATTTTTCAGCTGATCCCCATTGTGATTCCACTTTCTTCATAAGTGCAGAGTCCATAGACATGGATTTCTGCCCGCCCTCAAGTTGCTCGAAATAGTATTCGTGGTTTCGCATACCGTCGAACTCAAATGCAAATCGTCGGTTTAGCTCACCGAGTACGTACGCATTTTTCTCCAAGTCACTTTTATATTCCACAATCTTTTCTTGAATCAAATTCGCATGCTTTACATAGCCTGCATAAAGTTTTAAATGCTCTTCAATTGTTTTTTTTGAAATCCCTGCAATTTCAGGAATATTAAATTCTTTAGGGGTAAACATGTTTTTTAATTAGTTTGTAAATCACACCTGATTTTAACATTAAATCTCAATGTATAAAAATAACGACACATATTTTCTCCAGTGTCTCTTCGTGGCGATGTTATTCGAACCATGAAAGACCTTGTGCATTCGCAGTAGCTCTGCTGTTCTCAAGTGTCATGTGTTGACTCAAGAGGACAAGATCTGCGTGGCGACGAGCCCACCGAGCTCTTAGTGGTCTATGGTTGCAGAGGAAAGCCAATCGTTCCAAAGTTGTCTCCAAATGCTTTGGAAAACGGAACTGCACTCGACTGCCTTTCGGAAGTCTTGCCCTGGCTACCTCCATAGCGGCTTCGATCATTTCAGGTGACGTACACTTCACATGGAAGGAATATGCAGGGAATGTGCAGTCACGAAGCATCCACCATGGGCCAAAGAGTTTGTGAGCCTCTTCATTCAGTTCTTGGGTTGTCATGTTTGTACAGGTTGTTTATCTAAAAATAGCTCTTTCGCGTGATAAAATCAAGAGGTCCATAAAATCAAATTATGTTACCTATTTCGTATAAAATAAGGACTATAAATAAATTCAAAATCGGTCTTTGGATATTTTTTGGAATTCTCATTATAACCGGAGGTGTTTGGTATACAGTTTTGCTTGGAGGAGAGGGCAATCAGCTTACAGTTTCAATGCTAAATATTGGTCAAGGTGATGCGATTTATATAAAGGCGCCAAATGGAGTTGAAATGGTTGTTGACGGAGGACCAGATCAAAAACTTCTTTCAGAACTTGGGACGATGATGCCATTTTTTGATAAGTCGATCGATATGATAGTAGTAACTAATCCAGACAAAGATCATTATGCAGGTTTTATAGACGCACTTGATAGATATAAGATAAAAACTCTGGTCGAACCAGGAACTGACTCATCGACGCCCACATATTACGCATTCAAAGAAAAAATAAAAGAAAAAGGTGTGAAGGAAACTATTGTGCGAAAGGGGACTAAAATTATTTTAGATGAAAATAAAAACATTTATTTAGAAATATTGTTTCCGGACCGTGATGTAAGTGGAATGTCTACAAATGACGGGTCACTTGTTTCAAAGCTCGTTTACGGTAACACCTGCATAATGCTTCAGGGTGATTCGCCAAGTGAGATTGAAAAATATTTACTTTCGGTTGAAAAACCCGAAAATCTAAAATGTCAGATATTAAAAGCGGGGCATCATGGTTCTCGTACTTCGACGAGTAAAGAATATGTAAAATCGGTAAATCCTGAATTCGTTTTAATTTCTGATGGTCAAAATAATCGTTACGGTCACCCGCACAAAGAAGTCTTGGAAACTCTGAAAAATATTGGAGTTAAAGTTTTGCGAACGGATTTGGATGGAAGGATTACCTTTGTTTCAGATGGAATAAGCTGGAAAAGAAAATAAACAAAAAGCGGGTTTGGCCCAAAGGCCAAACCCGCTTTTTTGCTTTTTAATTAAATAAGCCCCGCTTTCTTTAGAGTTGCGTAAGCGCCGTTCTTGTTGATTGTCTTGATTGCTTTAGTTGAGATATTTAGACGAACTGACTTTTGTAGTTCAGGAATAAAAATCTTCTTTTTTTGAAGGTTTGGTTGTCGCCGCTTCTTTCCACAAGGGTTAAATTGGGTAGCTCGAGTCGCGTTAGAGTACCGGCCTCCTACTTGTGATGTTTTTTTAGTTATTGGGCAAAGTTTCATGGTTTTTATTTAAGTTCTCGTATGCTAACATATGTGATAAGTTTAGGCAAATGGATGGGGTAGTGAAAAATGGCATCGCCTATCTATTTATATAGACAGTATGGAGGTTAATATTTAGATTTGTTAGTTAAATTTTAGACAAAATTCATAAAACGGCAGAATAGATAATGCCATTTTCTACTACCCCATGGAAATCAACATTATATTTTCAATCTTAGTGCTCGTATTTTCAATCGTGGTTCACGAAGTCTCTCATGGCTACGCTGCTTACTTTCTAGGGGACCCAACAGCCAAATACGCTGGACGCTTAACACTAAACCCGATTCCACATATAGACCTATTTGGTTCCATAATAGTTCCAGGGATCTTAGCTCTATTGCCAGGAAGCTTTGTTTTTGGCTGGGCAAAGCCAGTTCCAGTCAATACGTATAACCTTAGGCATGGTAAATGGGGTGAGGCTATAGTTGCGTTTGCTGGACCTTTTTCAAATATCGCCATAGCTCTTGTTGCTTCTTTATTCATAAGGCTTTCTTTTGCGGGAACAATTAGCCTTAACGTGGCTTCGGTGTCACTTTTGGCAATAATAGTTATTGTGAACATTGTTTTAGCGGTATTTAACTTAATGCCTGTTCCACCACTTGATGGTTCAAAAATACTCTACGCACTTTTACCTCGAAGCCTGTCTGGGTTTCAACAAACTCTAGAAAAACATGGATTTATATATGTACTCATCTTCATCTTTGTTATTTGGCCTACG
>CAYLOB010000044.1:0-3565 GCA_964385205.1 uncultured Candidatus Saccharibacteria bacterium
AACTGCTAATATTGATTTAGGTGATCAAAATGTTTCAACAGGGATTTATGCAGGAAAAGCTGAAATTGATGGCGTGTTTTATAAGGCTGCGCTTTATGTTGGTAAAGTACGACCAACATTGATTGAGGTTCATGTACTTGATTTTGAAGGTGATTTATATGACAAAGAGATTTCTGTTCAAGTTTGTGATAAGATTCGCGATGATTTTGATATACAAAATGAAGACAAATTGAAAGAAATAATTCAAAATGATATAGAAATGATAAGAATAGAGCTTGATAATAGTCACAAATGTTTACAGGAATAATAAAAAATAAATCTAAGGTTATAAGTACCTCTGACCGACTTGGAATCAAGAAAATTTCAGTTGAGAAAGGGTTATCAAAAGACATAAAGCTTGGTGCGAGCATTGCATTAAACGGTGTTTGTTCGACCGTTGTAGAAATTCTTCCTGACAGTTTTTCTGTTGAGTATATGCCCGAAACACTTAAGAAAACAACAATGAAAAATATTGTGGCAGGTAGTACTGTTAATGTTGAGGAAAGTTTAGGTGCGGGGGACAAAATTGATGGACATTTTGTATATGGTCATATTGATTCTATTGGTGTTATAGACAAAATAAGATCAGATGGAGAATCAAAAGTCTTTTCTATTTCTTTGTCAAAAGATATACAAAAATATGTTGCGTATAAGGGTTCTGTTGCTATAGACGGTGTTTCTTTAACAATTTCAAGTGTTAATAAACTTAATTTTGAGGTGTCTGTTATACCTTTCACTCTTGATTGGACATCGTTTGGTGAAAGGAAAGCGGGGGATATAGTTAATATTGAAACTGACATTCTTTCGAGGTATTTGGAGAGAGTTTGTAATAATAAAAAATAAAATATGCAAAGATTAGATTTAAAAGAAAAGGACGACCAAATCCTTGTTGGAAAAAAGGTTTACCGAGTTGGCATAGCTGTTTCGAGTTATCACTCTGACATTACATATTCAATTCGTGATGCAGCTTATGAAACTTTAAAAAAGGCCGGGATTAAAGAAAAAAACATTTTCATGGTGGAAGTGCGAGGGGCTTTTGAAGTGCCACTTCTTTGCAAAAAAATGATACAAAAATATAAGTTGTCTGGAGTAGTCGCGATAGGGTGTGTAATAAAAGGTGATACTGACCATTATCATTTCATTGCGAGTGAATCAACTCGTGGCATCATGGATGTAATGCTTAAAACTGGTGTACCTGTAACAAATGCAATTCTTACGGTGAATAATTTAGAGCAAGCACAAATCAGATCAAAAGGGGATATGAATAAAGGTGTCGAGGCAGCAGGCGCATTAGTTAGTGTTCTGGCCACTATTTACTAAGCAATAAAAAACTGCGAGTTACCGCAGTGTCTAAGCGCTGAATAATATTAAAGTGTAACCTTTGTATTTCCAAAGCCAATTTTGGATTGGCTCAAAGAAATGATAGTCGAGATCGGGTAATAAATACTCACGATCAAAGATTAGAATAAGTAAATCACCAAAAAAACGTATGATTTGAATGGGTAATGCAATGAGTGTCACAACAATTGCACAGGTGAGGTGGATGTACTTTGCAAAAAAAGAAAGAGCGGTTTTCATATATTGTTACTATAAAATGCGCACATAAAAATAGCAAACCACATTAGAGGTGTTATAATTATCAGACATGAAAAAAAGAATTGTTATCTATTCACTGCTTGTAATTATCGCCCTCATAAGTTATAAGTTAAATAATTTCTATAAACAAGAAGGTTTAAGGTTTGCTATTGTAGATAGTTGTACTCCAAAAGGCTGTGAATATGATTTGTATCATCAAACAGCTAAGTTATTTTTAGAAAAAGAATTATCAAAGATAAATATAAAAAATTTTGAATATGAAATTGCGGAATCTACTGTTATTCCATACTACAAATTCAAAATAAAATACAAATCTGATAATGTAGTAATTAACAAAATTGTCTGGTTAAAAAAAGAGTCCAATCGCTACGTCTGGAGAATTGTGTTTATTGGAGAGAACGATTCAGATTTCTTTAAATCTATACAAGTATAACGAGCAATACATTACATTTTCTAAAACCTAAAAGCCAATGGCTAGAAGCTAAAAGCTTCTTTAATACGTTTGTCCTCCAAAACTCTTTACACATTTTGCACCCATTGCGTTTCCAGATATGAGAGAATCTTTAAGTGATTTTCCTTTTAACATACTATCTATAAAACCAGCTCGAAATGCATCTCCAGCTCCGGTTGGATCAACTGCTTTTACTTTTTTTGATTTCACGAAAACTTCTTTAATTTCTCCATTCTCAAGTTCATAAACAGAACTGCCGATCTCTCCTTTAGTTTCAACTACGTATTTAACTCCAAGTGAAAATATTTTTTTCAGGTCAAATCCGTGTTTGTTGTGAAGGGTATTGCACTCAATATCATTAAAAATCCCAATATCACAATTCCTAAACGCGATTTTTAAAAGTTCTGGAGTAAAATCTATCGCAACCATTTGTCCAGGGTCGAAAATTACAGTTGCAGTTTTGTTAATTTTCCTAAATTCAACCATCTGCTTTGTGATGCTTTTTGCAGTGCCGGGAGAAAAAATTGCGATCTTAATATTTTTAATTTCTTGTTCACTTAAACAATTTTTTAGCAAAAGGGAATTGAGATGTTTGTCTGCACATCCGCCTTGGTAGATACCGATTTGTTCACGATTGTCATCGGTCATTGCATAGAAAGTCGAAGTAAATCCTACCGGATCTCTTTTAAGTTTCAAATCTACACCAATATTTTTTAAATGTTCTTCATAAAAATCAAAATCTCTTCCTACAACCGAAAACACGTAGGGTGAAAGTCCTAATTTACTAAGTCCGTATGCGATATTGCCGGCGGTTCCACCGAAATAAACTTTCTTTTCCTTTCCTGTAAACATTAGGTTTTGTTTTCCGAGTTTACCGTTTTCAATTACAATCTGTTCCTGCATTTTTCCTCTAAGGTCAAAAATGGTGTCGTAGACGAGAGAGCCAGAAACCAGGATAGAGGGTTTAAGTGGCTCCGTGTGTAAGTGTGTAAGTGATTTTTTCATGAAGTTTTAAAACTTTGGTTTTTTTATTTTCAAATTTAAACGTTGGAATTTATTTGTAAATTGTTAAATTGAAAATTGGTTATTCAAACTAAATTGCTACGCAATTTAGTTTGTTCCTTCCTCCCAACTTCCCATATATTTTTTTTGATCTGGAGTCAATTTATCAATATTTATTTTAAGAGCTTTAAGTTTTACGCTTGCGATTTTCTCATCTAGCTCAACTGGTAGATTGACAACATCTTTCGCCATAGATTTATGATTTTGAGCCAAAAATTCCGTTCCGTATGCTTGGTTTGCAAAGCTCATATCCATAACGCTCGATGGATGTCCCTCGGCAGAGCCTAAGTTTACAAGTCTTCCTTCTGCGATAACATAAATTTTTCTACCATCGTTGAGTTCGTATTCTTCATTAAATGGTCGTGCGTTTGTAACTTTCTTGCTCATATTCTTAAGAGCTACAAGATTAATTTCGAT
>CAYLOB010000044.1:3575-6767 GCA_964385205.1 uncultured Candidatus Saccharibacteria bacterium
AGGGTGACCCGTTCCACAGCCGAGGTTCACCAATCGGCCCTCGGCCAGCAGGATAATGTCTTTACCGTCAATGTTATAGAGGTCCACCTGCGGCTTGATGGTCACTTTGGTATGGCCATATTTTTCATTCAACCAAGCCATATCAATTTCGATATCGAAGTGTCCAGAGTTAGAAATGATACAGTTGTCTTTCATAGTTTTGAAATGTTCTTCTCGAAGAACGTGTTTATTGCCAGTTACAGTACAAATAAAGTCAGCAATTCTTACCGCTTCTTTCATTGGGAGTACTTCAAAGCCGTCCATGGTTGCTTCGAGTGCCTTTACAGAGTCAATTTCAGTAACAATAACTCGTGAACCCATCCCTCGAGCTCGTGAAGCAAGTCCTTTTCCACACCAACCATATCCAGCAACTACAAAGACGTTTCCAGCAAGAAGTCGGTTTGTTGCACGAATAATCCCGTCGAGAGTTGATTGACCTGTACCATATCGGTTGTCGAACATGTGCTTTGTTTTTGATTCATTTACAGCAATAACAGGGAAGCTAAGTTTCCCAGCTTTTGCAAGTGAAACTAGACGAACGACACCAGTGGTTGTTTCTTCTGTACTTCCGAAAATTTCTGGAATTTGTGATATTCGATTTTTATGAAGTTCACTTACAAGGTCTGCACCATCGTCCATTACGATTTGTGGATGAGCATCAAGCACTGCGTTTACGTGTTTAAAATATGTTTTACTGTCTTCTCCTTTAATTGCAAATGTTTCGATACCGAAATCTTTAGCTAAACTTGCTGCTACGTCATCTTGAGTTGAAAGGGGATTGGATGCACAAAGAAAAACTTTTGCTCCACCTTTTTTAAGTGTGATTGCGAGGTTTGCAGTTTCGGCTGTTACGTGAAGACAAGCAGACAGTGTTAAACCTTTAAGAGGCTTTCGTTTTTCAAAATCATCAGCAATTGTCTTTAAAACCGGCATATCTTTGGCTGCCCATTCGATTTTCTTTTTACCTTCGCTTGCAAGTGCTATGTTTTTGACGTCTGACATTTTGTTAATTTAAAATTATGAATTATAAATAAATTATAGAGCGAATTATAGCTTATAAAGAGTAATTAACTCTATTTACAAATTCAGACATTTGTGATTATATGGAAGTCGCTATGAAAACTCACGTCCTTTGCATATTCTCACTCCGCGAAGCTGAACTCCCTATTGAAAGTACCCGATTGGCAGTAATTGTTGATGGTCAACAGCAAGCCAGAGAAGTTGCACACCACTTTTCTTGTCGCACAAGTGATGGGCAGTATGTGTTGGTGTCAACTGTCTGGGTGAATACCCAATTATTATTTGCTCGAGTTGTAAGCTTCGACGAATTCATTACTCTTATGGGTGACCAAACCCCTCGGACTTTGGAGGAGTAAATGTCGGGGTCTAGTCATAATCTGTGACTAAACATATCGTTCACAACACAACAGCCTAAGCAGCTGTTTTTTATTGAAATTTAGGTATTGAGTATTGCTTGTGAAATTGGTGCTTGAAAATTGGAATATTGCGCAAAATTAATCTCTATTTTAAATAGAGATTAATTTTGCGTTTATGTTCCGCGTATGTTTGTGAACAATAGATCTGGCCATTTTTATGAAAATAAAAAAGACATTTTGTTTTTGTTGGTGCAAGAGCCGCTTCTATAGCCGCTAGTCCTGGGTTAGCAATAGGTGAAGGGGGAAGACCGTCGTTTTGATATGTATTATATGGAGATTCGATGTCTTTGTCGTTTGGTATTACATTTGGCCACCAACCGTTGTCTTCGGTACCTTTGGCATACTGTAAAGTTGCATCCATTTGTAGTTTCATTCCACTAAAAAGTCTATTCCAAACAACACCTGAAATAAGTTTCATGTCACTTTTTCCGCCAGCTTCTCTTTGTATAATTGATGCAATAGTAAGTATAGATTCAAAATTCATATTTTTCTTGAGCGCTTCCGTTTTCAGTGTCTCAATTTTTTCATCGAATCTATCTGACATTTTAGTACGCATTTCTTTTCCAGAGACATCTTTAGAAACTAGATATACATCTGGAAAATATTTTCCTTCATGCTTTCTGTCGCGAAGACTATCGTACGCAAAAAAATCTGCTTTATCTTTTTCGTCCCAATCAAACCTTTTTTCTAGGATTTCTGCAATTTGTTCTTTACGATATCCCTCAGTTATTTTTACATAAGCTACGGTTGGATTGGCCAATGCTTCATAAAATTCTATATGACGCAGGTTATCAAACGCGTCGAGAACTATTGCTCCAGCAGTTTTGTTTGGGGCAGAAGAAATATAAATGCTGTGAAAAACAATTACAGAAAAAATTATAAATAGAAAAATAAGGATTCTTTTCATTTAGTCTATTCTAACAAGTATTTTGAAAAAACAAAGACAATTTGAGCTTTTTTTCTTCCTTTGTTATACTCTTTGCATATTATTTGTATTTCATGATTCTTAATTCTTAATTCTAAAAAAAACATGTTTGGAAACTTTATAATGAAAAAAATCATCGCTTCAAAGCTTAAAGATGTGCCTGAAGAGCAAAGAGACATGATAATGAAGCTAGTTGAAAATAATCCAGAACTTTTTCAAAAAATTGCAGTTGAAGCACAAGAAAAAATAAAAGGAGGAATGGAACAGATGGCTGCTATGCAACAAGTTTTGATGAAATATCAAAACGAAATAAAGGCGGCGATGGGGAAATAAAAAAAGCTACTAGCTATAAGCTATTTGCTTTTAGCTTAAAATAAAAAACTCCCAAACAGATGGACTGTATGGAAGTATTAGGGAAAAAGAGCCCTAAATGCGTGGTAACCATAATGAGAAGGTGAGACTTCTTTTTGGTCAAGAGAAAGGCCTGTTACTTCAAAAGAAAGATCCGAGGACGCTCTTCCAAGTAGTATCCCAAGTTGACCAAGCTCCTCCCCGTTTGCATATTGGACCGTGCATTGATCACGTCTTTCAATGTGACCAGTTTTCGGGCGTAGAGTTACAAGAACAAATTTCATAGATTTTTTACAATACCACAAAATCCTATTTTGGCAATAGGTTTAAATTCTAGATAGACTTGGGTGTTCTAGTTAAAATAAAAAAAACCTCGAACAATGAATTGTTCGAGGTTGTGATTACAGATTCTTCCGCATCCATAGAAAGAAGTGCCCCCAC
>CAYLOB010000045.1:0-2958 GCA_964385205.1 uncultured Candidatus Saccharibacteria bacterium
TAATCTTTTCTTTATTGTTTTTTACGCAGTCTGTGTCTGCGGTTGAGGTTATGACTAATAAGACTGAGGTATTTAAAGCGATAGTCAAAGAGGTAATTTTAAATGACAGGAGTGTGGTTGGGGGTACAAATATTCCATTTGTAAACCAAACTCTTGGTGTTGAAATCCTGAGCGGCCCTTTCAAAGGAAAGTTTTTTGAAATTAAAAATGATTACATTTCTTTAGAGAAAGGTCAGAAATTTTATCTTACTTATATTGTTGATGGCGAATCAGGAAAGGAAATGTTTTCAGTCGGTGATGTTTACCGTCTGCCTCAGATGCTATTTTTTGTTATTTTATTTATTGCGATAGTTTTGATTTTTGGAGGTATTCAGGGGTTACGAGGACTCCTTAGTCTTCTTGGTAGTCTATTTGTGATTATGTATATTTTGCTACCAGGAGTTATGAATGGCTTCTCACCTGTGTTACTTAGTGTATTTGCCTCAAGTGTGATAATTATTATTGGCTCGTATGTTACACATGGATTTAATAAAACGACTTCATCAGCTGTTGTCGGTATGATTTTTACTGTTTTGTTAACAGGACTATTAGCATGGTTTGCTGTGGATTTTGTTCATTTGACTGGATTCGAGACTGAAGAGGCTGTTTATTTGAATTTTAATACTGATGGTAAGATTGATTTTTCGGGATTGCTTTTAGGAGGGATTATTATAGGTTTACTTGGGGTACTCTATGATGCTGCTATTGGTCAAGCTGTAGCCGTCGAAGAACTTTATAGAGCAAGTGTAAATATGTCGCCTCGGAGAGTTTATTTTCGGGCACTTCGTATTGGACGTGAGCATATAGGTGCGCTTGTAAATACTTTAGCTATAGCATATGTCGGAGCATCACTTCCTTTGCTTTTGTTGTTTTACGGTTCAAGTTTGCCTGTAGGAGTAATTTTAAATAAAGAAAACTTTGCATCAGAAGTTATACGAACAATGGTTGGATCAATTGGTCTGGTTTTGGCAGTCCCTGTAACAACTCTAATTGCTGTATTTGCCCTAAAATCCCTTCGAGGTAAGGAAATTCACGGTAAAGGCGGTGGGCATTCACACAGTCATTAAACCTATGTTACAATATTCACATGTCACTTGGAGATTTAAATAAAAAAGTAAATATTTCCGGACAAGCTACATATAATAATGCGGCTTCAAGGATGAGAGAGGAGAAGGAAGCTCATGAAAAACAACTTCAAATGCGAGAAATGGATAAAATAAAGCAAGAAATTTCTCATAGGAAGTTAGAGCATCAAAAAATTTTAGGTGAGGCTCAAAGGATAAAAAGAGATCTTTTAAGGCTAAAGACAGGAAGAAGAGATTCTCATACGATAGATTTGATTCGAAATACTGAATCTCAACTTAGAATTCTAGAGAGCGAAGCTCATTCTATTGATCAAGATGTTAGGATTAAGACACTTGAGATACAAAGACATGGTGGACTTAGTTTCTGATTTTAAAATGTTGCCACTTACGATTGTAGTTTTTGGAGCCACAGGGGATTTGTTTAAAAAAAAGCTAACATCAGCTTTTTTTGATGTATTTCAAAAAGGTTTGTTACCCAAACAAATAACTATAGTTGGTCTTTCTCGTAAAAATTTATCGCATACTGAATTTAGGGAATTTACTAGATCGAGTATTAAAAATATTGAAAACACTAATTTTTTAGAAGAATTTTTATCAAAACTCTTTTATTATAGTATTGACGCTACAGATGCAGATTCATTGATTGATCTTAGAGATATATTGGACAAAGTAGATCAAAGCTTCGGAACATGTTCAAATAAATTATTTTATATTGCAACAATTCCACAAACGTATGAAAATATTTTTAAGAATATTTCATCTACTGGACTTTCAATTCCCTGTATTGGCAATCATAAAGATAATCAAGCA
Source organism: uncultured Candidatus Saccharibacteria bacterium (assembly GCA_964385205.1). Classification (GTDB taxonomy): domain Bacteria; phylum Patescibacteriota; class Minisyncoccia; order Phycocordibacterales; family CAIRYW01; genus JAUPVJ01. The sequence goes on from CAYLOB010000045.1 coordinate 1,935, forward strand.
TGGATTAGAATTATAGTAGAGAAGCCTTTCGGAACTGACGAACATAATGCTAATAGACTTGATGAACTGCTAGGAAAAAGTTTTGAGGAAAATCAAATATTTCGCATTGATCATTATTTAGCAAAGGAGGCTGTTCAAAATATTTATTCGTTTCGCTTTAAAAATATTCTATTTTCTCCCTTATGGAGTTCTAAATATATTGAAAAAATAGAGATTACTTCTACTGAAACACAAGATGTTGAAAATAGAAAAAGCTTTTATGATTCTGTAGGTGCTATAAAGGATGTTGGACAGAATCATCTTCTTGAATTATTGTCGCTTTTAACTATGGAGGAACCCGAATCAGAAAATGCGTATGATATAAGAAGACAGCGAGCGAAAGTACTTTCTGATGTGAGAGTTTCAAATGTCCATAAAAAGGAGTTTGTCTTTGGTCAATATGACGGGTATGCTCATGACGAATATGCAAACTCATCTACTGAAACTTATTTTAAGATTCCACTTGAAATTTTAAATGAAAGATGGATAAAGACTTTATTTATTATTGAACACGGAAAGGCGCTACAAGAAACAAGATGTGAAATAACCGTACATTTTAAAAAAGTGAATGTAGGAAATGTTCCAAACAAAATTAATTTAAAAATTCAACCAGAATCTGGAATATGTGTTCATCTTGGTGCTAATGAAGGTTTTGGTGAAACTGAAAAGCAAATGTGTTTTGAGTTAGGTTTGCATGAAAATCAATATATTTATCCTTATGAAAAACTTTTGCTCGATGCGATTTTGGGAGATCAAACACTGTTTGTCTCTACAGAAGAAGTGAAAGAGGAGTGGAGGATTACAACAGAAATTAAAAATATTGCATTAAATGAAGGTATTAAAATTTATAATAAAGGTGTAAAAGAAATAGTATAATAATTATATGAAAATAATTTATATTGGACTTGGGAAAATGGGTAAAGGAATGGCACTTTTGATGCAAGAAAAAGGTCATGAAGTATTTTGTTTTAATCGAGGTGAAGAA
>CAYLOB010000045.1:2968-6736 GCA_964385205.1 uncultured Candidatus Saccharibacteria bacterium
TGATACATTAGAGGAGACATTTTTAAAGGTTGGTTACGATCCAAAACTTGTTTTTGTTATGGTGAGTCACGGAGGTGTAGATGATGTTTTAAAGGAACTTGTCCCTTTTTTGAAAGAAGGCGATACGGTGATTGATGGAGGTAATTGTTTTTATAAAGACACTATAAGGAGAGCGAAAGATTTAAAAGTTGTGGGAATTAACTTTTTGGACATAGGGGTTTCAGGGGGGCCAAGTGGTGCACGAAGTGGAGCTTGCCTTATGATAGGAGGGGAACAAAAGGTTTTTGATCGGTTTGAATCTTTGTTTAAGGATATATCTGCCCCTAATGCTTATACACTTCTTGGACAAAATGGCTCAGGACATTTTGCAAAAATGATTCATAATGGTATTGAGTATGGGATGATGCAGTCAATTGCAGAAGGTTTTAATATTTTAAAAAATTCAGAATTTAATTATTCACTCACAAAAGTTGCTGATTTGTATCAAAAGAAAAGTGTTGTGGAAAGCAGGCTTGTACAGTGGCTTCAAGATGGCTTCAAACAATTTGGAGAAGAATTAGATGGAATAAGTGGGGAAGTGTCTGCGAGCGGAGAAGGTGAGTGGACTGTAAATACTGCAAAAGAAATGAATTTGCCGACTCCTGCGATTCAAACTTCTCTTTATTTTAGATCAATGAGTCAAGGAAACCCTTCTTATGTAGGAAAATTATTATCAACTATGCGTACAATGTTTGGTGGTCACGATGTAAAGGAAAAATAATTTAATCAAATTGGATGTTTTACAATATTATTTACACTATCTCTTCTATTATTGCAGTTATATTTGTATTTCTTTTTGCTGTTGAAAAATTTAGTAATCAAATTCAAAAGTTGGCCGGGGATAAATTTAAAAGTATTATTCAGCGTATTACTTCTACTCCATTTAAGGGAACTTTGATCGGTACTGTAGTTACAGCTATTATGCAGTCTTCTACTGCCACAACTGTTATGGCAATAAGCTTGGTCCAAAGTGGTATTATGCCCTTTACCAACAGTCTTGGAGTTATCTTTGGAGCAAATATTGGTACTACCATTACTACTCAACTCATTGCTTTTCAACTTCTCGAGATCGCACCATTTATTTTGGTTATTGGATTTATTTTAATGAAAGTAAAGAATAGATATTCATATTTAGGAAAACCTATTTTTTATTTCGGACTCATATTTTCTTCATTGTTTATTATTTCTGTTCTTGTAGAGCCCCTCAAGGATAACGCCATTCTTCTTGATCTTTTGGCAAAATCATCAGGAGTGATGCTTTCAATTATTGTTGGATTTGTTGTTGTGGCTATTTTACAGTCAAGTGCACTTGTTACAGGAATCGTTGTGATCATGAGTGGCGCAGGGCTTATGGGGTTTGAACAAGCGTTTGCAATTATACTAGGTGCGAACGTTGGGACAACAACAACAGGACTTATTGCCGCGACTGTTATGGAAAAAGGAGCAAAACGTGCTGCAATGGCACATTTTATGTTTAATCTACTTGGTGTAATTCTGATATTGCCGTTTTTTGATCATTTTACAAATATGATTATGTTGCTTCCAGGAAATATTGAAATTCAAGTTGCATCTGCTCACTTTATATTTAATGTACTGTCTGCTATTTTAGGGTTGTTATTTGTAAAACAGTTTGAAGGTTTGATTGTAAGATTGGTTAGATGAGTTTAAAATTTTGAATAAAAAAACTTCGAGTCTACTTGTTGTAGGTCGAAGAAAAGTTTGATGGCAGATCGGTTTTTATGCTCGAGACTCTAGTTTGCAGCTTGACTATAGCGTACCAAGCAAGGGTTACAAATAAAATCAAAACTAGTGGAGGGATAACATCCCTGCATTTCCAGAGTGCTATGACAATCCACCAGATTGCAGTGAGAATGAGCCAAATGGCTCGGAAGGGAAAAAAGAGAAAGTTCATGCTACTCGACATGATACTTCGATGGTATAATTTGTCAAACAAAGACAATGGTGCTCGAGATAATAAAAACTTGGTACGAGAGGAATGAAAGGAAAATTTCAGTCTTAGCTATTTTTCTTGGATTCATTACTGACTCCTTAACACTCAGGGGTTCAGACCAGCTTATTGAAAACTTAGTCCTAGTTTCTTATTTAATTCTTACTGGACTTGGAATTATAATACTCCAAAGAATTGAAAGACATCTTCCTGTTGAAGCGGAGAGAGGGCGTATTCATTTTTGGACAACATTTATAACTCAGTTTGCACTCGGAGGTCTTTATAGTGCTTTTTTTGTTTTTTATTTTAGAAGCTCTTCACTTGAAGTTAGCTTTCCATTTCTTTTTATAATTTTATTTGGCCTTGTTGCAAATGAGTTGTTTAAAAAGAAAAGTTCGAATATTCTTTTCCAGATTTCAATTTTCTTTTTTGCCCTTTTTTCTTTCTCTCTCTTTTTGGTTCCGACTGTATTTAAAAATATATCAATATGGACTTTTTTCGGCAGCTCTATATTAACGCTGGTTCTTTTTTGGCTATTTTTATTTATTTTATCAAAAACAATAAGACAAAAATATTTAGAAAATAAAAAGAAAATTGTTGTATCTGTAAGTTCAATTTTTATTTTCTTTCATATTTTTTATTTTCTTAACATTATCCCTCCACTTCCACTTGTCATGAAAGATGTCGGAATATATCACAATATTTTTAAAACTGATACGGGAAGTTATATTGTTACCAAGGAAAAAAGAAGTTGGTTTGACAAAATTTCGATTAGAGAAACTTTGCATATAAAAAATGGTGCGCCATTGTTTGTGTGGAGTGCTATTTATTCACCTATAAGTCTCGATACAAACATTGTTCATTCTTGGAAAAAATTCGACACTGTTAAAAATCGATGGGTTTCAATGGGAGATATTAAGATTAAAATTGTAGGAGGAAGAAAGAGCGGTTATAGAATGTATTCGATATATCCAAACCCAACTAACGGTATTTGGAGAGTCGATGTGAAAACAGAGACAGGACAAATCATGGGAAGAATAAAATTTAATGTAAAAGAAGGCGAGGGGCTAGAGTTGGTTGAGGAAATTAAATAAATTTAAGAAATTATACCACCTTCGATATTATAGTTTTTCTCGACCAAATAATTTGACAACTTGTATGTAAGTATGCTATTATCCGTGTAAGTGAATCTCGAACTCCTTCAAGCAAAGCTTGATATAAATACGGTTTTTGGGAAGCATTTTTTCCAAAAATCGGCTTGTTAGTCACATGCCTCGGAATCAAAACGATTAGCTACTTTTAGTCTAGCTAATCTCTAATTAACATAAACCTTTTTAGGTTTAAAAATGTATGTATAGTAAAAGTAATCAAGAGGGTGGTAAACCTAGGTCTTCTCGTCCTTCTTTTGGGGGTAATAGAAATACCGGAGGAGTCCCTCATAATAGTTTTAGAAAATTTAAAAGTGGTATTGATCATAAAACCGGTGCATTGACTTCGCGGCCAGAAAGTTCTGGTGGCTTTTCTGCACCTCGAGCAACAGAGTCTCATGGTGGATCAAGACCTTTTTCTTCTTCAAGTGGAGCACCACGAAGAAGTTTTGGTGGTGGAAGTAGGTTCGGCAATGGTGGCGGGTATAGTGGTAGTCAAGGTGGTGGGTTTTCATCACGATCTTCATCTTCTGGATTTAGAAGTGGAGGAGGTAATCGGTTTTCAGGCCGAAGTGGTGGTGGATCTAGACGAAACTTTAAAGGTGGAAAGGGAATTGATATTGCTCGACTTAT
>CAYLOB010000046.1:0-336 GCA_964385205.1 uncultured Candidatus Saccharibacteria bacterium
ACATTGTCACAGTCACAAACTCACAAGGATCAAGGACAAGCAATCCTGCCACTCTCACAATCGGAGCAGGAGACACAACACCACCTACAATCTCCTTCACCTCTCCTACAAACGGAAGTACCGTATCAGGTATAGTCAATCTTGCAGTGACTACGTCACCCGACACTGTATCAGTTGAATACTTTGTAAATGGAACAAGTGTAGGAATTTCTACCGGTGTGCCATTTAATGGAACCTGGAGTGGGATGTCAGATGGAAATTACACACTTAAAGCAACTGCAAAGGATGCCGCGGGAAACTCTGCCGACGCCACAATCAATGTCACGGTCCTCACTT
>CAYLOB010000046.1:355-6688 GCA_964385205.1 uncultured Candidatus Saccharibacteria bacterium
CGTTCATCCAGTCCTAACTACAATCGGAAACAAAACAATCGCAGAAAACTCTACTCTAACAATCACTCCTTCTGCTACAGATGGAAACTCTGATCCTCTTACATACACTGCAACCAACCTTCCAACAAATGCATCTTTTTCAAACAACTCTTTCACCTTCTCTCCAAGTTACACACAGTCAGGAACATACACTGTCACCTTCAATGTATCGGATGGAAGAGGGGGAACGGATACAGAAACAATCACTATTACAGTTACCAATACAAACAGACCTCCAGTAGCAAACGCAGGAGTCAGCCAGACAGTAGGTGCGGGTACACAGGCAAGACTCTCTGCATCAGGATCATTTGATCTAGACCAGCAGATGCTCATCTATACATGGAGCAAAGTACAAGGCCCGGGTACCGTTACTTTCTCATCAAATACAAACATCGCTCCAACTGCTCTCTTCTCTGCTTCAGGAAGCTACACACTCAGGGTCACCGTATCCGACACGGTCCTCTCGAGCACAGCAGACGTAAACATTACAGTAAGTTCTGATCCTAATGCAGACTTCGATGGCGACCGAATCAATGACAGTATCGATAGGTGTCCAAACTCGAGAGGTGTAACGAATTCAGTTGGCTGCCCTATTCCTCGTATGGCAACGTTCACTCTTAAGCCTGACCTATCAGGACAAGTAGATCTTACATATATCTCTTCTCTGGAACTCGGCAATACACACGGTAAAGTTTCTTGGAACTCTGCAAACACTCCATACGTTCTTGTTCGAAATACCGGAAGTAATTACGATGCTATTGATATCGATACTAACCTCAAGATCATACATGGAGAAGTTAACCTTACATCAAGCGCTCTCCCAGAACTCAATCGTCCTGCTACCATCACATTAAACAACATCAACATTCCAAACCCCGCGATTCTTCGTGACTCCGACATCTGTGATCTTTGTCACATAGTTTCAACTTCAAACAACACCTTTGTATTCACAGTTCCAGGATTCTCTCGTTACACTATCGTAACTAACAATCCTCCTACGGTATCTATTACCGCCCCAACTTCATCTTTCTCTGGAAACACTACTATCAAAGCTACAGCTACAGATGACATAGGAATAGAAAGTGTTTCTTTCTATGCAAACAATACTTTAGTTGCAAAAGATACAACTGCTCCATACGAAACATCTTGGAGCCCATCTGCTGGAGCGTATTCTCTAACTGCAATCGCAAAAGATACAGGAGGTAAAGAAACTACATCTGCTGCTGTGACTGTTACGGTAACTGCTCCTGCAAGACAGTCTGGAGGAGGAGGAGGTGGGGGAGGTAGAGGAACATTTACTCCAGCTCCAGCTTCTACTCTCATTCTTCCTGATTTCTCTAAGATGACAAGAGATCAAGTAACCACTTGGCTTCGAAACAAAATCGCAGAACTCATGATTGAACTCAAAGCTCAGATGGCTCGTGAGGGAATCACTTCAACTTCAGGTGGAGGAGTATATACTTTCTCTACTGATCTTTCTCTCAACATAACTCATCCTGATGTATGGCATCTACAGAGATTCCTTAACACTCATGGATATCCTGTAGGAACAAATGTAGGCTCTTACGGCAAAGAAGTATCAACCTTTGGACCTGTTACAAAAGCTACCCTTATGAAGTTCCAAGTTGCAAATGGTATCAAAGGAACTGGATACTTTGGACCTGCTACGAGAGCGAAGGTTAATGCGCTCAACAAGTAATTTGACTTAATCAAGACAGAGAGACAAAAAACAAGGTGGGGAGCCTTGTTTTTTGGTTTATATATGAAGGAAGAGTGGTCTGTTTGTTTGACATTTAAACGGGTTCTTGTTAGTATAATGCCGAAGCTCTTAAAGGGCTTTTTTGTTATCTTGCTTATGCAATTTCGTTAGAAAGTAAGGGGATACTTATTAAAAAATATGGCAAAGACATCAACGGTCGCAAGATCAAAAAAAACACCAAAATTTAAAAGCCGAGTCGTAAGACGATGTTTTCGATGCGGAAGAAAAGGAGGATATATGCGAGATTTCGATCTTTGCAGAATTTGTTTTAGAGAACTTAGTAATGAAGGAAAAATTCCTGGAATAAAGAAATCATCATGGTAATTGATCAAGTTTCAAATTTTATAACAAAGCTAAAAAACGCTAGTCTTGCTGGTAAAGCAACTATTTCTGTACCTAGTTCAAAATTTATTGAATCTGTTGCAAGTCTTCTTAAGCAAGAAAATTTCATCAAAGATTATTCTAAAAAAGGTAAAACTGTCGTGAAGACTCTTGAGGTAGAGCTTATCTATGAAAATGGAAAGCCTCGAATTACTGATGTTGACAGAGTTTCAAAATTTTCAAAAAGAGTATATAAAGGTGCTAAAGAAATTAAACCAGTACGAAACGGTTTCGGTATTTTGGTTCTTACAACTCCAAAAGGTCTTTTAACAGATAAGATGGCAAAGAAAGAAAAAGTTGGAGGAGAAGCTTTATTTAAAATCTGGTAATTAACGATTATGTCACGACTTGCAAAAAAACCTATTTCTATACCGAACGGAGTAACAGTTGAAGTTTCTCAAGGTGTACTTTCTGTTAAAGGGCCAAAAGGAGAGCTTTCAAAAAAAATAGCAGACGCTGTAGCTATTTCTGTTAATGGTTCAGAGGTTTCTGTATCAGCAGTTGGACCAATTGTTGGAACTTTTGCATCTCATGTTTTGAATATGATAAAAGGTGTAACAGAGGGTTTTGAGAAAAAACTCCAAATAGAAGGTATTGGATACAAAGGAGAGGTTAAAGGGAATGAACTTGTGTTTAGTTTAGGATTTTCTCATCCAGTTATTATGACTACTCCAAAAGGTCTTACTGTTACAATTGAAAAAGGTATTATTACAGTTGTCGGAATCGACAAAGAACTTGTTGGTGCTTTCACTGCAAAAATCAGGGATAATAAAAAGCCTGAACCATATAAAGGAAAAGGAATCCGATACGTTGGTGAGCATGTCGAAATCAAACAAGGTAAAAAATCAGCTTAAAACCCATGTCTACAACACTTAAAACAATAAAAAGAGAAGTAAGAAGAAATCGAATCCGATCAAAGCTTTCAGGTACGACTGAGAAGCCTCGTCTTGCTGTATTTAAATCAAATAAGTTTATGTACGCACAACTTATTGATGACACAAAAGGAACAACTCTTGTTTCTTCAAGTGGGGCAGGTCTTAAAGCTAAAACAAAAACTGAACAAGCTGAAATGGTTGGAAAGGATATTGCATCAAAAGCAAAAGCTAAAAATATCAGTAAAGTTGTTTTTGATCGAGGTGGATATATTTATACAGGACGAGTTAAAGCTGTGGCCGATGCTGCACGTGCTGAAGGTTTAATTTTTTAATTTTTATGGAAAACGAAACAACAACACAAAATGATGTTCAAGAAGAAGTTGTCGTAACTGATAAACCGGTTGCTGTGGCTTCTGTTGGTACTGATCAAAGTAAATTTAAGCGACGTCCAGCTGGAAGTGTTGCAGGAAGACCTGATCGACGGCCTAGAAAGGATGTAAAGGTAAAGCCAGAATTTGATCAAAGAATATTGGATATTAGACGAGTGACACGAGTTGCTGCAGGAGGAAGACGATTTAGTTTTTCTGTTGCTCTTGTTGTTGGAAATAAAAAAGGAATGGTTGGTGTTGCTACAGGAAAAGCGAGTGACACAGCTCTTGCGATTGAAAAGGCTTATAAAGCAGCAAAGAAAAAGGCGATACATGTAAATCTTACAAAGCACCTTAGTATTCCTCATGAAGTTTATTCTAAATTCAAGAGTGCGAGAGTTGAAATTATGCCAGCAAAAGGAAGAGGTGTTGTTTCAGGTAGTGCCGTAAGAGATGTCGTTGAGCTTGCAGGTATAAGAGACGTTAACTCAAAACTTCGATCTCCTACAAAAAATAAGCTAAACATTGCACGAGCTACTATCAAAGCACTTTCTACACTTAAAAAAGTTAAATAAACTGTCATGCAATTACACAACGTTAAAAGAAAAACAAAAAATAAGAAAAGTGTTCAAGTTGGACGAGGAGGAACACGAGGAAAAACTTCTGGACGAGGAACAAAAGGACAGAAAGCTCGATCTGGACGAAAACTTCGACCAGAAATGCGAGATATAATCAAAAAACTTCCAAAGCTTCGAGGATATGATTTTAACAGTAGACACAATAAACCTATTGTCCTTACTCTTGCCAATCTGCAAAAGAATACAAAAGCAGGGGATGTTGTTAATGTGGCATTTCTTATAGAAAATAAAATTGCATCAATTGCTAAAGGAAAGAATCCTGTTGTTAAGATTCTAGGAAATAAAAAAGATTCAAGTTTTGCTCATAAAATAACAGTAGAAGGAATTAAAGTTTCTGCTGGTGTTAAGTCTGCAATAGAAAAAGCTGGAGGAGAGGTAAAATAAAACAGCTACTAGCTTTAAGGTTTTAGCTATTAGGAAAATAAAACAAAATTTCTAAAACCTAGAAGCTAACAGCTAAAAGCTAAAAAATGGGAACAATCATACAAAAACTTAAATTAGTATTCAGTGACTCGAGTCTCAGACGACGTGTTTTGTTTACTGTCTTAGGTCTTTTGATTTTTAGATTCCTTTCTAATATACCGATTCCAGGAATTGATAGTGCTGCTTTGAATAGATTCTTTTCAAGTAATCAACTTTTTGGTCTCATTAGTACATTTTCTGGAGGAGGACTTTCAAATATGTCTATCGTAATGCTTGGAGTTGGACCTTATATTACAGCTTCTATCATCATGCAGCTTCTTACAATGATGAGTCCAAGACTTAAAGCAATGTATCAAGAAGAAGGTGAGGCTGGAAGAAAGAAGTTTTCACAATACTCTCGAATTGTTTCAGTTCCACTTGCTCTTCTTCAAGCGTATGGTTTTATCATCCTTCTTCAAAAGCAAGGTGTAGTAGCTCATTTTTCATCATTTGAACTAGCAGTAAACGTTATTGCTGTAACGGCGGGTTCAGTTCTACTTATGTGGATTGGTGAACTTATTACAGAATTTGGTATTGGAAACGGTATTTCACTTATTATCTTTTCAGGAATCGTCGCTTCTATTCCTAGTGCGGTTGGTCAAACACTATTTTCTTTCGACCCTTCGCAAATACCTCTTTATCTCGTCTTTGCAGTCGTCGCTATAGCAATAATTTTCAGTGTCATATATATAACAGAAGCTGAAAGGCCGATACCTGTAACATATGCAAAAAGAGTGAGAGGAAACCGAGTGTACGGAGGTGTATCAACATATCTTCCTCTTCGACTAAACCAAGCTGGAGTAATCCCAATTATTTTTGCATTATCTATCCTACTTTTCCCACAATTTATCTTAGGGTTTATATCTGGTAGTGTAGAAAACGAGACTGTAAAAACAATCTCTTCTTCAATACTTTCTTTCCTTTCAAATGGTTGGGTTTATGCAATTCTTTATTTTATCTTCGTATTTCTTTTCACTTATTTCTACACTGCTGTTACTTTTGACCCTCATCAGATTTCTGAAAATCTTCAAAAAAATGGTGCATTTATACCAGGGGTTCGTCCAGGAATTTCAACTTCAGAATATGTCGGCAAAGTACTTACTCGAATAACACTTGTTGGTGCAACATTCTTAGGTTTTATTGCAGTGTTACCATTAATTATGAAAGCTGCTACTGGCATCACTTCTCTTGCTATTGGTGGAACCGCACTCCTTATCGTCGTTTCTGTTGTTCTTGATCTTGTAAAAAAGATCGATGCTCAGGTTTCAATGAGAGAATATTAAAAGCGAAGCTATTGGCTTTTTGCTTCTAGCTTTTAGGAAAACCTAAATTGCAAAAAAAAGTTTTTATTTTTATCGGAAGAAGTGGTTGCGGGAAAGGTACCCAAGCTAAGCTTTTAATTGAAAAGTTAAAAGAGAAAAATGAAAACGCTTATTATGTTGCTACCGGAGACGAGTTTCGTAAGGTTTTTGATCTAAATACGTATACTTCAAATAAGCTAAAAGAAATTGCTTCCTCTGGTAACCTTTGCCCGTCTTTTGCTGCGGTTTGTATGTGGGCGACAGCTTTATTTAGAGATTTAAAGGAGGACGAACATATTGTGATAGATGGAACTCCACGTAGTTTAGCAGAAGCTTCAGTTTTAGATTCAGTATTTTCCTTTTACGATGCAATACCTGTTGCTATCTATATAAACGTAAGCTCAAAATGGGCAACTGACAGACTGTTGGCACGAGGGAGAGGAGACGATACTGTTTTAGGAATACAAAGTAGAATGAACTTTTTTGAAAAAGATATTATGCCAATTATTG
>CAYLOB010000047.1:0-5411 GCA_964385205.1 uncultured Candidatus Saccharibacteria bacterium
TTTTTTTTACGAAGCATATTTCAGCCCAACCCGAAATCTTGTCCGGGTCATGTTCCCTTTTCTATGTATAAGTGGGACTAACTTATGCTATCGGCTGCGAACCCTGAGGACCGGCTTCAAGCCATTTGCCCAGACTTGTCTAACCAATCTCGGATAGTGACAGTGGTTATCAGCAACGTGATGATTGCGACCAAATGAATCGCAATTGGATAGTCTTCCAGGAAGAATTCCTCATTCCGGATCGAACCACCCTAACATGTTAGACCCAAGATTACATAACGTCCTTCGCGCCACTTATTCGACTGACGGAGCAACAACCCCATTGCTCCGCTGATAAGTATAAAAAAACCTATCCAATAGAATAGGTCAAACACAAATATCTGCCCTCCGCCAAAAGATATTCTGATTCTCAATTAAAACCTCCTTTCCAGAAGTGTTCTGAAATTTGTCCTCATTCAGGGTGAGTCGATTTTGAAATTAGGTTTTCTCCTATCAGTCCACAAATCATTTGTGGACTGAATTGGAAGGAGCACAAGTAACCAAACTTGTGCTCCTAATAAATATCCCTCCTTGGAAGGAGGTAAGGAAGACGGGGCTCGAACCCGCATAAACATAAACTCTCACACCAAGAAAATAATAACGATTGATCACGCTTCCTCAGAGAGAGATCGTTAAAATCACTTGTAGCAAAAGATACATCTCGATTTCTCGTACACCTTAGCAGGGTGCGCTTTTCCATTTAAGCTACTTCCTCTTAACGAACCCTATGAACCAACGAGCTTTCACTCGCAGGTTCAATTGGGAGGAGCTTCGATGTAACCAAACACCGAAGCTCCTTGTAACCATTTTGCCTCCTCGCGGAAGCAAAGAACTTTTTCTCATTTTCAAAGGCAGAGAAATTTTACCCGAGCACTAACTTTCCTTACAGAAGTTAGTGCTCGGGTGTACCTTCCTATTGTTCGTCCCGCATAGGTGCGGGTTTGTTTCAGATCATGACAAGGGTCTCCCTCTGCCATGCGGCGCGAATCGCACCCAGAGCGCGGTCACGCTCGTTGGAGCGCTCCCCAATGCGCCAGAGTCGGTCGGCACGGAAGGGCTTTTGCAGATCGATTGTGTAACGATCTGCAAACGCCTTTGTCCCCGCCGCGCAGTTTCCTGCGCGGTATGAGTCGAACCTTGTGACCATTGTGGTCCCAAGGTCCTTCATCATCAGGTCGAACTCCAGGTCCGCCTTGTGACGGTCGGCTTCCTCTTCGAGTCGCCGGCGCCGAATATCCGCATTCGTCTCCAACTGTTTCAACAGGCGGTATACACCGCCTGTTATGTCCATATCTTCGAAGTGATAGTCCTCTTCAGGACTATCCGGCTTGAATATCTTTTGGCCGTTTTCGTCCGTTCCGAAGACATAACCCTCCGGCAAAACGGCCGTGAATCCCGCGAATACTTTCACCCGAGGTTGCAGTCCCTCGGGCAGAGCTTCTCGGTCGATGGGGGGCAGGACGCGTTCCATCCCTTCCGGAGCTTTCGCCCCGGTGAGGAATTTCCATGCGTAGTGGCCGTATAGATAACGGACCACAATTTCTTCTTTCGGCATGGTCTGGAGCTGCTTAACGGCGGTCCAGTTGAGGTCACGGATTCGAATTTGTGGCGACCTGTATCGCCCGTTTGGCAGCACCTGTGCAAACTCTTCCCCGCTTTCATATTGGGAGAAGACCAACCCTTCTACAGCTGCCTTGCGAGCAGCTGGTGAGATGCGACCCAAGGCAATGATCGCCTTGGTTGAGAAGTGGCGTACCCGACTCCGCCATCGGAAGTGGTTAGACAACCACTGCCCTCCACGCCGGAGGTCTTTGAGTTGCCTGACCGACAGGCTTTTCAGCCTGTAACCACTCCTACCAATGGTATCCAGGTGGCATATCAGCCACCGGAATTTTGGTGAATCCTTGCACCCACTGGCGAACCAGCAGGAAGCAACCCCCTGCGGGCTCATCCCATAGTGGGCACACGAGTCCCAACCCCCATGGTGGATTCTGCTTTTTGCAGGCGCATCGCCTGCTACACCTGTAGGGGTCCCCCACGGCTTTTCACCACGAGAAACGAGAATCTTTTCCGCAGCTATAAAAGCCGCGGGATTCACTCTCCCTTGATAAGCCACCATGGTTCCTCCAGAACAGTATTCTCCTCCTTTCCCGATGTCATCATTCCAGAGGAGTGCTGGCCAAAAAGCCAGCCCGATTTCTTCCGCCTTACGGCGGGCGCGGCGTTCCTTTGCCTGCTGCCTACAGGCTTCGAGCACCGCCTTGCGGGCAGCCTCGAGTTTTTCCGTCTCCGTACCCCAGTAAAGGGGCTTGATGACCACGCCGAACTGCTGCCGGATCTGATCCGGCTCATGCGTCCTCAATTTCGCCACGCGCTCCCGAAGAGAAGGCCTGGCAAAATTGACTTCGTTGCGGGATTCACGGTCAGCGAGTTTAGCGAGGATTTGATTTTTTGTTTTCATTTTTCTGGTAGAGCGTTTTTTATTTATTTGCTTACCAACAACAGAAAATCAAGAATGCTGTCGAGCACTCCCTCTGTAGTTGGCTGACTATGGCCTTTATAAAAAAGCGACAATCAGCCAACTACAGAATAAATCCTATCGCAAACAAAAGCTTTATAATTTTGTTTGCGAATAAGACCCCGGTATTAGTTTTGTATTAACAAAACAATACCGGGTAAATCTTACGAAGAAAAACGTTTATCATCTCTTTGGTGCATCACTTTTTTCTTCATTTGTTTTCTCTCATAATATTCCGCAGTATCACCCCAGAACTAAATTTGCATTTAGTAAGGGGCACGTAAACCCGCGTCATAAGATTCAAACTATTTAGTTTTCAAAATCCATAGTAAAGCCCGATGGTTTTACTATCCCTCTTGATTTTGGTTACTCTCTCCTCAGAGAATTCCCTAGATCTGGGATATTCCTCATCGGAAAACTGGTTAGATTTTCTGATGAGACGATATCCCCTCGAACTTGTGCTCGAGATGTTCTCGCGTTACGAAGTGTTGTAGCTTTCGCCTTAACCTCTTCTTGTATATATAGACTGGTTTCTAAGCACTCTATATTCATCGAAGCTTCGCCTTTAGAAACAAGGCTTACAAAAGACTGTCTTTCACCCAAGTAGTAGAGCTTTTGCTCAACTTCCGGGTTGGCCTCGACTTACTTAGGTCTACCGCCACTTCACTCTCTCCTCAGAGGGGTGAAGAACACTCTTTTATCTACCTTCTCAATGTTCTTAACTATGAATAGTATAGCAGTTTATTTACAAAGTGTCAATACTGTGTGGCAGTTTATAGCTATATTCTAAGCCATATTGTGACAAAAGGCTAAAAACCCTTATTTTGAGTTATCCACTTGTCACAATCTTGTGACAGATATATACTATAGGAGTAGGTTTACAAGTTAATAAAACAATTGTGTTTAATGACTACCTCACAAAATCAGGACTTTCTAAGGACCAAGCCACTATATATGACCTGCTTCTTCAGTATGGAAATGTCGGGGCAAGCAAACTGTCAAAACTGGCCAACCTCAAAAGAGGTCTTACCTACAAAGTACTCGACCAACTAGTTGAACTAGGCCTTGCCGAGAAAAACGACAAATTATCTAAGATAGCTCTTTTCTTCCCTACCCACCCTTCAAAGATAAAAGAGCTATTTGAAAAGAAAAAAGAAGAAGCAAAGGTAGCTGAAGAAGCGCTTGGTGCTGTAATGGGACAAATGGTTTCAACTTTTAACCTCGCATCTGGAAAACCAAACGTACAGTTTTTTGAAGGACTTGAAGGTGTGAAAAAAGTTCTGGAAGATTCATTAACAACTTCAGAAGAAATCCTCTCTTATGCAGACATAGAATCTATTGAAACACACATAAAAGATATAAATAGTTGGTATGTTACAAAGAGAGAAAAGCTTAATATTAAAAAACGTGGTTTTGTTCTTGATACTCCATTCAACAGAAAATTCCTCGAAACTTACCATACCGATATTACCAATACAAAATACATAAAAGCCACCACATCACCATTTAAAACAATCATGCAAATATACGATAATAAAATTTCATATATCACTCTAGATAAAGAAAGTATGATAGGTGTTATTATCGAGGACAGACATATTGCAGCGATGCACAAGTATCTCTTCTTATCACTGTGGGAAAAAAACTAGGCAGCTTCTCTTATTTCAGATGGAATAACACTATTCTTTTCTGCAATTACAATCCATTTGTTTAACTCCTTATTTTTGAAATATCGAGTTATTAAAAAACCAGAATTTATAAAAGATTCTATACTTTGCGCAAGACTATCCTGAGTTTCTCCAGAAGCAAACCCGATATTTGGTCTCCCAACAAGAGTACTGTGACCTAAAAGAATCTGGTCCACAACCTCTCTTTCACATTCACCACTCCGTGAAGATAATTTCTCTATATCTAAAGAAGAAAGAGCCATGGATGGCATACCAGCAAGGTTATAAAAACCATTTGCAACAAAACCTCTTTCAATATAGTGAGCGCCAATTGGAATAATTGCTTTTTGTGCTAAAAGTAATGCTGAGCGGAGGCCAATGGAATCTCGTCCACCAGCATCTACAACAACATTTTTAAATCCAATGGCAAGCTGCTTCCCTTCCGAAAGGATCGCTTTTCCAGTAAGACAGGTCGTCGTTGGGCTAGGACTGTATTCGGGATTATCTCTTCGCCATGCAGCCCAGCTAGCAGCACTAGCCTGTGGATCTCCATCAATTAATAGAGTGTTACCTTCGCGAGCAAGCATTGTTGCCAAGTGAACAGCCGTTGTTGTTTTTCCAACGCCGCCTTTTGTGTTAACAACAGCATAAATCATAAATTTATCTCCATTAAATATATAGACGCCAATTTAGGTAAGGCTTAAATTTCATATTCCCTGATATAAAAAGATAACTAGCTATCAAGATATATAGATATCTTTATATCATGATAGCCATTAAAAGTATCTATATTTAATGTGTTATTTATAAAATTAATAGGTAGGTAGGTAGGGTTCGCTCGATCTCTAAAAATATAGTTGGTAGGTAATCCCCCCATTTTTAACTGACGTTAAAAGTAGAGGTTTAGGCGACTAGTGCCAGTTTTTGCCTTGGAGGAATTCCTCCAATTGCAGTATTTGGTCGTTCATTGTTATACGTCCAGAGCCATTGTGTCGCATGGTGTTGTACTTCGGCAATACTTTCAAATAAATATTGGCTTAACCAATCATATCGAACCGTGCGATTATACCGTTCAATATAAGCATTTTGCTGTGGATTTCCTGGTTGAATAAAAACCAATTGAATCTTGTTTTTATCTGCCCATTGCTCTAATAATTTACTGATGTACTCAGGTCCATTATCACAAC
>CAYLOB010000047.1:5447-6348 GCA_964385205.1 uncultured Candidatus Saccharibacteria bacterium
TGACGGCAAAGACAAGTCCACCTCGATGGCAAGTCCTTCGCGGTTAAAATCATCCAGAACGTTAAATAATCGGTAGCTGCGACCATCCTCTAACTGATCATGCATAAAATCCATCGACCAGCATTCGTTGATGGCATTTGGAACAGCTAATGTCCCTGGTTTTTCCCTGATTAACCGTTTTTTAGGCTTGATTCGCATATTAAGCTCTAATTCCCGATAAATTCGATAAACGCGCTTGTGATTCCAGCCATATCCCTTCACATTACGCAGGTAAAGAAAACATAAGCCAAAGCCCCAATTACGCTGGTTCTGCGCCAGACGCATTAACCAATCTGCTATCATCGTATTTTCATCACTGAGTTTAGGCTGATATCGATAGCAGGTTTCACTGATGCTAAATAGCTCACATGACAATCGAACTGAAATATCCTTATCAAGTACCGCCTTTTGCGCCAGTTCACGTCGACGCGACGGTGTTACCACTTTTTTTCGATGGCTTCCTTGAGTATCTCGGCTTTCAAGCGTTCTTCAGCATACATCTTTTTAAGGCGGCTATTTTCAGCCTCAAGCTCTTTTAGACGGGACATCATGGATGCATCCATTCCGCCATATTTTGCTCGCCATTTATAAAATGTAGCTGTACTGATGACATGCTCCCGGCATAAATCTGGAACAGCGGCACCGCCTTCAGCTTGTTTTAGAATCGACAGTATTTGGCTGTCTGTAAATTTAGATTTTTTCATGCAGAATCTCCTGTACATAGATTACGAGAAAATTCTACTTTTGACACCAGTTATTTTTCGGGGGGATTACCTACTTAATAACTTAGACAAACACCATGAGAATAACTATATAACTATATAACTATATAACTATATAACTATATAACTATATAACTATA
>CAYLOB010000048.1:0-6308 GCA_964385205.1 uncultured Candidatus Saccharibacteria bacterium
ATATCAAATAAGACTTCTCCCTGCTGTTTTATAAATTGTCTCAGGATCTCAAAGAGAGAAACATTCACCAGAGTTTTCTTGCCTTTTCTATATCTAATATACCAGTACAACTCCCCTCATTTTAACTTGCTGTAGAATTTAAACTTTCAACCACCTCATTAAGCTCATGATATAAACTGTCTGATAATGAAGACTCGCCTACTGGTGTCCCCTCTTCGGCACCTACAGAAAGTGGATAAATCCTAAGTGTCCCACCAACAGACAGCATATCTACCATGTGCTTAAAACTTTTCTCAATATCTTCCTTTTTCTTTGAATACATGGGCACCGAAAATGTTGCCCAAATTTCATCTACTTTTTGCATACCAACATCTTCTAGAATGGTTTCATCTTCAATACCTTTATGAATATGCTTATATGCATTAGGCATTTGATCGTCTTTTATTCTTGGTTCTATATATGGATCAATGTTAATAAACTGTTTTGGCGAAAAAAAATGATCTTCAACTAAATCTTCACAACTATCACCCCCACCAACAAGTACAATCGTTTTGTTATTTAAACGTCTTTTCATATATTCAGCCATTTCAGGAGTATGAAAAGTTGAAACTAAAAATAAATTTCTAATCAGTCCACCTTTACGAGAAGGTGTATTAAAGAACATTCTTTTGTGGAGTGTCTTTCTAAACGTTTCTCTAGCTTCTGCAGGGTCGGTGATATGTAACTTCTCTTCAGGAACAATCATGGCCCGAGGAGTAGTCATCTCTGAAATTGGCAATAAACCTGGTTGCAAAAACTTCTGATCGAATACATACCCATCTGTATCAAGTGATGCAATTTTCTTCTCAAAAGCAACTTGAATATCTGGATAGTCTGTAAATGTGTCAGCGCAATTTAAAGGATAAAAAAGTAAAACATTAGTTTCCTGTACTTCTTCTATAATTCGACCAATAAAGAGTTCCGCCGGTTCATTTGGTTTCCTTTCAATAGATTCGATATGTCTAATCGTTCTTTCTTCAGGATTTTCATACGAACGGCTTTCCATATCTAGATAATTTCAATAGCAATAAGTCCGCCATCAAACGGGATTTTTCTATCTGATTCAAGTAAAGTAATACTATTTGCCAATACCGCTTTTTGTAAAAGTTGCATCATACCTTCTTTTTGTAAAATATTTTCAAGTGATTCTTCTACCGATAGTTTTATGTGTACCATATCAGTTGGCGACAAACCTTTTTCTTTTCTTGTATCTTGAATTACGCGAACTAATTCTCGAAGCAATCCTTCTTCTTTTAGTTCTTCAGTTACAAGTACGTCGAGTTTAATTTCTCCTTCTAAGTTTGGATCAATTAAGACCTCTTTTACATTTACTTCATCTGCAATAATAGCTTTATATTCATCTGGAATATGCTTCTGCAATACAAGTGTTTTAAGAGGCTGTCTGACTTTTATATTTGCACGACTACGAGCTTCGAGTGCAGAAGTCACGGCACGGCGAACTTCTTTCATTTCTTCTTCTATAGAATCACTTACCATTGATATTACTGGCCACTCTTCAAGGTGTACACTTTCTGCATCAGTATCAAGTTTTAATTTTTGGAAAAGTGACTCAGCAAAAAACGGTGCAAATGGTGCCAAATACTTTGAGATTGTTTTAAGAACCATATAAAGTGTCATGCGTGCATCTTTGTCCCCTTCTCGAAGTCTGTCCCGTGACCGACGTAAATACCAAGTCGAAAGATCGTCGATAAAATCTCGAAGCATTCGAACTGGTTCAAGAACTTTAAAATTATCGAGATGTTTTGTTCCTTCAACAACAAGTGAAGAAAGTCTTGAAATAATCCATCTGTCGAGGATATGTTTAGATTCAAAACTAGCCTGCTTTTCGATTTCTGTATCTCGATACAATTCATAAAAACTCATAACATTTGAAAGAAGATTGAACACTTTTTTGTTTATTTCATCAACAGTTCTTTCGTCAAAGTTTTTACTTTCTCCTGGTTGATTAACCGAGTACATCCAAAGTCGAAGCGTATCAACTCCGTATTTATCAATCATTTCAAACGGATTAATAACATTGCCAAGAGACTTCGACATTTTCTTTCCATCTTTATCCAACAAGTGTCCAAGGCAGATTACGTTTCTATATGCATGCCCTTTACCCATAAGACATCCGACTGCGTGAAGTGTATAGAACCATCCACGAGTTTGATCAATCGCTTCGGAAATAAAATCGGCTGGAAATAGTTTCGTCTCAAGTCCGAGTCCATCAGCATTTTGTGCAAATGGCATTGCTCCACTATCAAACCAAACATCCATTACTTCTTTAACTCTCGTTAGTTTTTGTCCATCTTCAGATACAAGTTCAATAGAATCAATATATGGTTTATGTAAATCAAGTTGATAGTCTTCGTCGCGTGGAAGCGGTACAAAATCGAGCACAGCAAAATCTCCCGGATTTAAGAAATTTTTTCCTGGCATATAGATTGATTCAAGCTCATTGTTCAATGCCCCTGCAACAACACAGTTCATAAGCTTCATTGGACCATCGTGAGAGATTATAAGAATTTTTTTATCGGAAAAAGATTGTTCAATCTCGTACAAGAATTCCCCGACTCTTTTTTTAATATCGAGAAGTGTTTCTAAATCCTCATATTTTTTTGACACACGCTCTGAAAAGGTTGTAAATATTTTTGCAAACTCAGTCCATGGTTTTCCTGACAAAACTCCGAAATATTCTTCAGCAAGTCTTTTGTCTGGGATTGCTTTTACATTACCTATTATTTTCACAACCTCTTCCATTGTTTCGGTTGTTCTCTGAAGTGGTGAATAGAAAATCAAATCAATATTTTCAGATTTTATTTTCTCTGCAACAGCTCGCACTTGTTGTCGTCCAAGGTCAGTAAGTGGATGAACTTGTTCGTTGTCAGAAGACAAAACTCCTTTAACGTTCTGCTCTGCCTCTCCATGACGCATAAGAAAATATTTATTTCCAGATTTTTTAGTACGAGTTTTTAGAGTATCAATCGAATCAACAACAAATCTTTTTGATTTATCTTCGCTCTCCCAAACTGGAAGTGGTGTTCCCCAATAACGCTCACGGCTAATCGCCCAGTCTTTTACTTCTCGAAGCCAATCTCCAAATCTACCCTCTTTTATATAGTCAGGTTCCCAATTAATCTTCTGGTTTTCTGACACAAGTCTGTCGCGAAGTTCGGACATCCTGATATACCAAGAGTCTCGAGCATAGTAAATAAGTGGAGTTTTACATCGCCAACAATGTGGATATGAATGTTTTATGTTTTCTTGTTTGAAGAAGAGATTTCTTTTTTTAAGATCGTCAATAATATCAACTGCAAGAGTTGGCTTGCCGTTTTCGTCTTTTTCTTTCACAAATCTCGAAGACAAAAAGTCCATTGTCTCTAAGAAATGACCGTCCTCTTTGACCAGATGAAATTTAGGTAAACCTATTTTTGTTCCAAGTACAAAGTCATCCTGTCCGTACATAACTGCAGTATGAACTACACCAGTTCCGTCAGTTGTTGTCACAAAATCAGCATCATAAACTTGGTATGCTTTTTCAAACGCTGTGGGATCTTTTTCTTTAAATTTATCAGTTAGAAAAGGATAAAGTGGTTCGTATTTAAAACCAACAAGTGCACTTCCTTTAATTTCCTCAATAACATCAAAATTTTCAGTGACTACTTCAAGTCGACTTTTGGCAACAAACATAAATTGATCGGCTATTTTTATTTTCACATAATCAATATCTGCACCGACAGCAAGAGCGACATTTCCTGGAAGCGTCCACGGAGTTGTTGTCCAAGCAAGTATAAAAGTATTTTCTTGGCCCACAACTTTAAACTTCACATACACTGACAAATCTTTTACATCTTCGTATCCTTGCGCGAGTTCATGGCTAGACAGCCCTGTTCCACAACGTGCACACCACGGCACCACTTTGTAATCTTTGTAGAGTCGTCCGTCTCGTTCAACTTTTCCAAAAACTCCCCAAAGGTTCTCGATATAAGAATTATGAAAAGTGAAGTATGCATTTTCTTGATCTACCCAATACCCTATCCGCTCTGTAAACTTCCCCCAATCTGCAAGATACGTAAACACACTTTGTTTACATCTCTTATTAAACTCTGCTACACCAAACTGTTCGATTTCTTTTTTACTCTTTAGTCCAAGTTCCTTTTCCACTTGAAGCTCAACTGGAAGGCCATGTGTATCCCAGCCACCCTTTCGTCCTACATGAAACCCTCGCATCGTCTTGTAACGAGGAATAACATCCTTGAAACTTCTTGCTTCAAGATGATGAATTCCGGGTTTACCATTTGCTGTTGGTGGACCTTCATAGAAAACAAAATCACCGGCAGGCGCTTCTTTTTCTAAACTCTTTTTGAAGATTTGTCTTTCTTTCCAAAATTCTAGTATTTGTTCTTCTTCGAGGGCTCGTGGACTTTTGTTTTTTTCTGTATCTTGCTCTGTCATATTTTACTTTTTCTAACTTGTTTAATTAAATATATTTTACTGTTTCAATGTATTGTTCTGCTGAATTTCTTGTGGAGTAGTTGTTGGCACAAAAATATTAGTAAATTGTCCTAAAATAAAAAATATAACAATAGTACCAAGTCCTATCCAAGCAAATATTTTAATTTGTTTTTTTGTTTTAGTTGTAAAGTCTTCTGGAATAGTTTCTGTTGTATTTAGTTTTACATTTTGCCAAAGTTTAAATGTGAAAATATTTAACATTCCCATAAAGAATACTGATATAGCAGATGAAAATACAGATAAAACAATAGCAAAGATATAGAACAAATTTGTCGGTGGTACATACTGATTGCCTGCATTTACAAACATAAAGTTAAGATACCAAACCAAAGCGTCCCCAAGTCCCCCAAAAACAATAAACGAAATTCCTATAACAATAGACGCGAGTACTGCAAAGAAAACGAGTGCTATACCTGCAAGAGAAAGTGTTAGAAACAAAAGACGTGTGATCACCTTCCCTCTTCTACCATTTACTAACCAGAAGCTAGAGACAAGTGCGTCAGAACCTTTTTTATTTTCTATAACAACAAACGCAGACATAAATGTCGAACTAATTGCAAAAAGAATTCCCGGAACAATAAAAACAGCAGACCCACCGAGTAAAAATAGAAACGTAATAACAGATGTCAAAATAATAGGTACCGAAAACTTCAATATACCTTTAGATGACGTAAGTGCACTTTCTGATTCGTTTAAAGACAGACTATGTATTTTTTTTATTGAACCAATTTGAATTACTTGAGAAAATATATATACAACGAATGCCAAAGTTGCAAACGTAAAAAAGACAATTGCTGTTGAAATCGGAGAATGAAAAGATGGCAAAAGCTTTATTAAAGAAAACTGGATTAAAATTTGAGCTATATTTGGAATCAAACTAACAAGAAAAAAGAACGCAAAAAGAGACTTAAAGTGTGCTTTAAAGAAGGACCACGATTCCTTAAAAAGGAGCTTAAAAGAAGTAAGCTCTGGCTTTAGTGAAGACAGTGACATTGTTTCATTTTCAGCACTATGTGATGTGTTATGTTCCATAAGTTTAATTTGACCTTATATTATTCTAGCCATTGTACTCTAAGTTGCCCTCTTCACAAAGTTAGACAAAGGTGTAGTATGAATATCCGGTTACCTCGCTCTTTACCCCAATATAGGCGTTGGACCAACGCAAACCGCCCACCCAACATACCCACCAACCAGACCATGAAACACCACGGAAATCGGATGCTTCGCAATCAGCGGATTAAAACCTTTTTTAGGGTGAAGCATCGCCCCTTTAAAATGTAAATCCCGTTACTCACCAATCTCACTGCGACCCAAAAGGTTCGCAGTTTTTTTATCACGCACTAATTTTTTAATTTAAAAATTAGTGCAGGATTTATTACAACCCCTTCACAAAAGAAAATACTGTAGTAATATACAATCCCAGTAAATGTTCTCTCCAGATGGAAACAAGGAACCGCTTTACTACTCAACCAAAACATCCCAGACACACCATGGCCAGTCCAGAAAGCAATCTGCGTCTTAAGATTCACGCAGGAACAGAAAAGAGAAAACAAAAAGCCGCCCAAAGCGCAAAAGGGGCAAAAACCACCCACTCCAGAATCCAAAAAGGGCACGCAATTGCCCTTCGTAAAGCACAGGCACGAAACAATTTGGTACAAGCGATTGTCGCCGTAGACCTGACGAAACCATTGGTCAGGTTGCCCGTTCACCGACCATCGCCCCGACAGCGCTTCGTTACCGCTTAGTGTTCC
>CAYLOB010000049.1:0-6213 GCA_964385205.1 uncultured Candidatus Saccharibacteria bacterium
TTATTGCTGATCTTTGTGTCGGTCTTTCTTGTCCGTATATAAAAGCTGGTTCACTTGCAAGAGGGGAAAGGATCTCTAAATATAACCGAATTATGGAAATCGAAGACGGGTTACTTTTGAGGAATTAATTGGTACAATAAGGAAGCGGGTTATTATACATTTAACTATTTTTTACATGGAACATTTCAAAAACGTTTTAAAAAAATACGCTGTATTTAGTGGAAGATCAACGAGGTCTGAGTATTGGTATTTTGTGTTATTCAATATAATTATAAGTATTGTTTTGGGATTTATAGATAGCTTTTTAGGACTCAAAAAAGGAGACAATGGTTTATTCGAATCTTTGTTTGGTATTGCGATGTTGGTACCTAGTATAGCTGTAGGTATTCGTAGACTTCATGATACGGGTAAAAGTGGATGGTGGACACTTCTCGTTTTCATCCCTATTTTAGGTTGGATTCCACTTATAATATTTCTTGCGACTGACAGTACACCAGGAGTTAATCAGTATGGTTCAAGTGAGAAAAAGGATCTATCTGTTCTTAATGAAAATAAAATCCTACAATGTACCTAAAGGATTTTGTTTTAGGTGCTTTGGTGACATAATTAAAATAAATGTAATATAAAAAAAATGAAAAAAGGTTACAAAGATAATATTGAAAAAATAACAGAAGAAAATAATGACTTTCGTAGGGTTCTATATACAGGTAAAGCGTGCCAACTAGTTTTAATGTCACTTAATCCTAGTGAAGAGATAGGGCTTGAGACCCATGAAGAAGGCGATCAATTTTTTAGATTTGAAAGTGGAGAAGGTAAGGTGATAATAGACGAATCTGAATATAGTGTCTCGGCGGGAGATGCTGTTATTGTTCCAGCGGGTTCAAAACATAACATTATTAATACATCACAAACAATCGCTTTGAAACTGTACACTATTTATGCTCCACCACATCATGCAGATGGAACCGTAAGAAAAACAAAAGCAGAGGCAGAAAGTAGTGCTCCAGAATTTGATGGAAAAACGACGGAATAAATTTTCTATAGGCTAAACAAGTTTGTGTAATTTCTAATTATTTTTTAATAAAAGAACTAAAAAATGAAATATTTAAAATACATATTTGCCATGTTAGTTATTCCAGTTGGCGCATTGGCACACGTTAAATGGTTTATCGATAGTAAAGAGGTTGTAGCTCTCAATCATGGAAGCACCCCATTTTATTATCTTTCAAGTGGAGAAGTTTGGATTTGGTCAGGGGTCGCTGTACTCGTTGTGCTTTTGTTTAGTGCTCTTGATAGACTTCATTACAGACCTAAAAAACTATCTCATTTTGCTGAATCGAAGGAAAAGGGTATTACATGGATAGTTCAAGCACTCGTCGGTCTCTTTCTTATTGTGATTACTGTGGCATGGAAAATTATTTTAGTACCAGACTTTTTAATTACTACGGAAGCATATACACAGGTTCTTGCGGTATTCCAGCTTCTTGCGGGGATATTACTTATACTTAACTTTAGAATAAAAATAGCTTCTCTACTTATACTTATTTTGGTAGCTTCACTCGGGCTCAGGGAGGGAATTGTTTCAATGTTTGAAAATGCAATGATGATAGGACTTGCTCTCTATTTCTTTATTAAAGCTGAAAAGATTGAGGATCGAAATAAGGCGTTTGATATGTACAGTGTTGAGATACTACGGGTGACTGTTGGAATAACATTAATTACACTTGCTTTCACAGAAAAGCTTATGTATCCGGAATTAGGTCTTGGTTTTCTTGATATACATAACTGGAACTTCATGCAGATGGCTGGATTTACTTGGTTTACAGATGATTTGTTTGTATTAAGTACAGGATTTGCAGAGCTTATATTTGGTGTCATATTCATTCTCGGATATCTTACAAGAGTGAATACTATTTTTATTGCACTCTTTTTTGCTATGTCAGTTGTAACTATGTCTCTACAATTTGGACAATGGGAAGTAGAAGATTTGCCAGTGTATGCCACTGCAATAGTCTTCCTTATGTACGGATCTGGTAAGACACGATTCTTTCATAAAATACATCCGGCAAAATACAAAGATACTATTTTTGACTAGAATTCATCTCAAAATAAATGAGTAATGCAAAAGAATATAGATTGTGTAGTAAATAGTGCTGGAATTTATCTGGCAGGTCGGCTCGATCAACATGATCCGAATCATATTAAAAAATTGATTGATGTGAATGTAGTCGGAGCCATGTACTTGGTCCATGCTATACTCCCGTACTTTAAAAAGAGGAAGAAAGGTAAAATCATAAATGTAATTTCCCAAAATGGGCTTATGTCTAAGGCAGAAAGATCGGTCTATACAGCCTCCAAATGGGTTATAAACGGCTTCACAAAGTGTTTGCACGAGGATCTGATACCATATAATATTTCAGTCTCAGGATTCTTCTTGGGACTCATGAAAACAAAGCTTTTTGTAAAGGTGGGTGTTCACAGAGACACAAGTAAGGCTATGAGCACTGATGACGTAGCAGAAGCACTTGAGTTTATTGTTAACTTAAAGGATGGTCTCCATGTTCCAGAGTTCGGTATAAAGCCAACTTGGTATTAATAATTTAGAATCAAAAAACTCCTTTAAGGGTGACTTAAAGGAGTTTTTCGTTTACTCAAGGTTATCTATCTCTATCTTTTTTATTCTGTTTGTAAAGTATTTTTCTGCCTGATCGAGATCTTCTTTTGTTGTTTCAAGTGATGCTGCCATCTCTTCTGTCAAAGCCTTTGTCTTTGCAAGAGTCTTCGAGCTTTTTAGATTATCCTTTTTCATTATATCGAACACTTCCTTTACATCTATTTTAGTTTTGTTAAGGTCCGTTTTCATGTTTTTCTTTACCACATGAAGCTTTCTTCTTAGGATAATTATTACTGTAAGAAGGATAATTATAAGTATAAGAAGTAGTAATGCTACCGTAGCTGGAACTTCTGCTTTGAGTAGACTCAGAAGACTTTCTGAAACTCCTGTGACTTGTACAGTGAGCTTGTTTGATGAACTGCCTTGTTTTGACGATTCCTTTTCTATAGTTGTCCAAATAGATACTATTCCTTCACCCTTTGGAATAAATGTGAAATTGAATGATCCGTTAGAATCTGTGGTCACAGTCGTCATTTCAGGTTCCTTATTTTCTACTTGTGTCCATACAAGAACTGTTTCAAGAGGGTAATCAGATGTACCTTTTACTTCAAGAGTCTCGTCAGAGTTAATATTTATTTTGTCTACTGTGATTACAGGTGCTTTTATCTCTGCTTCTTTCACACTAACTTCAATTGTCTTTTCAATTGTATTACCTGCGAAGTCATAAGTGGCAACTTTTATAGGATTTGTACCTGCTTTAAGGGTAGGAAGTATTGCAGAGGCACTATAATCTTTTTCGAGATTTGTTACAAGTATCGGTTCTTGTCCCTCAATTTCTACTTTATATGATTTTATACCCGATAATTTATCTTTTGCAGAAAGCTTAAGTGTAATTGAACCATCATTTTGAGTCTCCTCAACAACATTTATCTCATAAGGGTCTGTAGTATCAACTTTTATTTTTCTGTGAGTAGTTTCACCCCAACCTTGTTCATTACTAAATCGGACATGTAGGTACCAAGTACCTTCCGTTATGTTAGGAAGTGTTTTTTTGCTAATCGCAGGGTTATAGATGACCTGTGGAATTGAATTAGGGAATGAACCGTGTAGAAGTTGTGCCCCTGTCACTCCTTGAGGTACGTTCCAAATAAATGTTGCTTCCTTTAGATTGTACCAAGAATTTTCGTCTGGCATTTCTTTTGAAGTGATTATTGGTCTTGACGGTACTTTTGCAGAAGCAATTGCTGTATTTTGGTTACTTGGAACCGTAGGGGTAATTACTTCTTGGTTACCAATCGCAACTGTTGCACCATTTTTTGTTTCTGTTATATCTGTACCAAGACCGTCATTCGCCCTCACTGATGCAGAAGAAAAGGAAAAAGACCCTGTACCGGATTTCTTTGTTCTGAAAATAATTCGAGCGATTTTCCCACTAGCTCCTGTGTATCCTGGGTTAGGTATACCACCATTGAAAGTTACTTTACCTGTTGTGTTTGAGAAAGTTGGCTGTTCAATCCAAAGGGAAATAATAGAATCGTTACTTATTATGGACTCTATTTGTGTCGTTGAAGGATCAAAAGTTATTGTTCCTTCGACATTATTCACACTCTTGTTTGTAGAATTTATATATATTGTTGCTCCAGAAAGTTCATTAACTCCAAGTGTTGCTTTGTCTGGGGTAATATAAATAGAAGCAGCATTTGCACTAAGGCTTGAAAATAAAAGTACAGAAAAAATTGTAAATAATTTCTTATGCATTTTTTCTCCTAAAGAACTGAAAACTTATTTTTATAAGTATGAGCACTAATACCGCA
Source organism: uncultured Candidatus Saccharibacteria bacterium (assembly GCA_964385205.1). Classification (GTDB taxonomy): domain Bacteria; phylum Patescibacteriota; class Minisyncoccia; order Phycocordibacterales; family CAIRYW01; genus JAUPVJ01. The sequence continues at coordinate 4,429 of CAYLOB010000049.1, forward strand.
AGTATTGTTTTGGTCCATGAGAAGTTTAGTTTATTATTTAGAACTGCAAGTTCTGTATTACCCGCATTATCAATAGCCACAACCTTTATTTTACTTTTAAGTGTTTGATCTCGAAGGATATATGTTTGTCCTGAACGAACGGTAGGGAAATCACCCTCAGTTACTTCATAGTGGCTAATACCTGAATCTTTATCTGTTGTTACAAAGCTGATGAAATACTGACCTTCGTTTACTGAATCATCATATCCTAGGTTGATTTCAAAAGGCTCAGGAGTTTTTTTGTCTTTCTCTATAAGGTTCTTTAGAGAATCAACTGTTTGCTCTCCTGGTTTTAGAACGGACATTTTAATAGGTTTATTTGAAAGCTTGATCGAGGTTCCTTGTCCATCATTTTTGTACGCGACTATACTCTTCGTTTGGAAGGAAAGAGTTTGAATTTTTTCTGGTTTAACTGCAAGCGTAAAAAGTCTAAGTGATGTTCCAGTTACTCCAGAAGTAGCCCCGCCAACAAAAGTTATTTCTTTCTTTGTAATATTTAAAGAAGGTTTATTTGGCCACAAATTAAATATTGATCCTCCTAGGTTTATGTTCTGGATAGATGTAGGGTCATTTATTTCGATTGTTCCTTCGAGAGAGTTTATTTCTGTCGACTCTGTATCAATCATAAACTTGATGAGTACAGTGTCGTTTTGATTTAGAGGTGCAATCTTTTCAGTAAAAATGACTACTGCTTTCGATTTAATTGGTACAAGACAAATTAAAAGGGAAGTAAGTATTAAGAATTTTGAAATTGTTGCTTTGTGTAATTTCATATTTTTTATAACGCTCGTCCTGATGTACCCCATTGTGAAAGAAGGATAGAGAAGTCGATTGAGTTAACTTGTAAATCTTTGTTGATATCAACACAAGTGTTTCTAAATGGTGCGGTGGTTTTCCAGAATGAAAGAAGGATAGAGAAGTCGATTGAGTTAACTTTACTGTCTCCATTGAAGTCAGCACCTTTACATACACCATTTGTTCTTACACTACTTCCACCACCTCCACCACTAGATCCACCACTGTTTCCGCTTGATGTAACAGTGAAGCTTCTTGAAGATCCTGAACTTTCTGTACCGAAGTACACAATTACTTTAAAGTAGTATGAACCTGCGCTGGAAACAGTTGCAGTTAAATTAGTATTCCAGTCTTCACCAGGATTAATGTATTTTGCACCTGTCCCATGGAATACATCATCACCACCTCCACAACTATTGTTTGAATCAGAAACCACGCACCATTCATAGTGGTACTCATATCCCGCAAGTCCTTCGTTGGTAATCGTAAGGTTTGCACTAGTTGTTGGAATCTGAGGTGTAACACTGTTAATGATTACTTGTGCTGGCGACCCCGCAACAATCCAGTAGTCGTTAGTTACGATATCTTTGCCAGTTTCAACTTCTGTCGTTACATATGATTCCCATACACCTTGTGATGCTCCAGATGATACAGAATAAGTGTATTCATAAAGTCCCGTACCAACATTTGTCATCGATACTCCTGACACTACTACATTTCTATCAGCATCGTAAAGGGTAATAGATGGTGCAGCTTGTGGGTTTGTTGGAATACTTTCACTATCAAGTACTTGTACCCGAGCACGATAAGTTTCACCTGTCTGTACTGCGCTGTAATCAGACATTGTTACGGTCCAATTTGAATTTTGAGCAAGTGTAACTCCAGCAGGGATAGTTATACCTAGAGAAGTTGATGCGGTTGTCACAATACTATTTGTGTTTGCATTAATTA
>CAYLOB010000050.1:0-397 GCA_964385205.1 uncultured Candidatus Saccharibacteria bacterium
AAAGAGCAATCGATCTCAATGATGTCACAAAATATAAAAAAGTCAATAGCAGGACCAGCTTACTTTATCTTGCCGTGGATCTTTTCACTATACCAACTTATCTGCCGGCGAAGCCCCTCTTTAAGTGTTGTTTTAGGTTTATACCCGAGAATCTTTCTAGCTTTGTTAATGTTAGCCGAAGTTTCTAACTGATCTCCATTTCGTCTTGGTAGAATTTTTATTTTGGCTTTTTTACCCATAAGCTTCTCTACAAGCCGCATACCCTCTCCTGTAGTGTTGGTAATGTCCGTGCCAAGATTGAAAATTTCTCCAATGACTTTGTCTATATTCTGGAGCGCTAAGACACATCCCGCCACAATATCGCTTATATGCGTATAGCTACGTATATGGTGCTCAC
>CAYLOB010000050.1:407-6128 GCA_964385205.1 uncultured Candidatus Saccharibacteria bacterium
GCCTTCATGTAATGTTATTTCTTTATCCTCATGAAGAGCACGAATAAGCTTGTGATAGAATTTTTCTGGTCGCTCACGTTCTCCATACACTGAAAACAATCTAAAAACAGTAACGGGCATTTTAAGCTCCCTCCAATAAGCCATGGCAAGCTGTTCTGCAGCAAGCTTAGTAACTCCATAATATGATGTTGGTTTAGGCTCTGTGGTTTCATCCCCACCCGCATGAGCTCCATAAATTGAGGAAGTAGAAGCATTAACAAAGAGTTTCAAACTCTTCGCATTTTTCAAAGCTTCAAGTAAACGGTGGGTTGCAATAATGTTATTGACCACATAATCTTCAAAAGGAGTTGAGACAGAAATACCTGGTTGTGCGGCCATATGAAAGACCACTTCAACATCCTTGACGATTTTTTCCAATGAATCTTGAGCTAAATTTTTAAAATATATCTTTCCACCTTTTGATATAACATCTTTAGCATTTATCCTTTTGATTGCTGGTGAATAATAATCAGTCAATGCATCAATACCAACAACTTCGTGTCCCATACTAAGTAAACGTTCAGCTAGATGTGAACCGATCGCTCCCGCAATACCTGTAATAAGAATTTTCATAAATTTTAATGTAACGCTATCTTAAGCCCTAAAACTGATTTTTCAAAATCCTCCTTTGGTTCCCATCCCAAGAGTTCTCTGGCTTTAGTATTATCAGCTAATGCATTTCGAGGTTCAATTCGAGGAGCTATAAATTCATAATCCCCTTGTAGAAGAGTTGCGATTTCGAGGACCGAGCGAGGATTTCCTGCCCCGATGTTTATTACTTCACCACTACCTACCTTTTCACTTTCCATTGCAAAAATATTTGCACGAACTACATCGTGAACATGGGTAAAGTCCCTTGTTTGGAGACCATCACCTGTTATGGTCATCTTTTGACCTTCTCGGAGTTGCTTCAAAAAACGTGCAATTACGAGTGCATATGCGCCCGTGTCACTTTGACGAGGACCGTAAACATTGAAATACCGCAAAGACACGGTTGGAAGTCCATAGATTTCACTCCACAAACGACATAAATGTTCACCAACATATTTTTGAAGTCCATAAGGACTTTTTGGTTTTAGTAAGTCTGTCTCAACCATCGGCATTTTTTCCTGATCACCATAGGCAGCACAAGAAGCAGAATATATTAGGCGCTTAACTCCAGCTTTCGCTGACGCAATCAAAACATTTTGAGTACCATTTATATTTATGTCATTTGTTTCTTCTGGATGTTCTATCGAATACTGAACTTGTGGAAATGCAGCTAAATGAAAAACGTACCCTGCTCCATTAAATATAGGACTAATTTCTTCCAAATTCCTTATATCCATTTTATGCATTACAGCTTTTGGGTTTATATTTTCCAGCAGACATGTTGTCGATAATATGGACTTCGTGCCCAAGTAAAACAAGTTCATCCACAACATGAGACCCAATAAATCCCGCTCCACCTGTTACAATAACTTTACTCATATAATTTCCTTACTTGATTATTTAATCTTTCAATTAAAATATTATCTTTAATTTGAGTAAATCGCTTCATTTTCACACCAGCATTTTCAACGTCTTCCATAAACATTTTTAAAGGCCTAATATCAAATATCTTCCCATGTTGATACACAAATGCACTTTCATAAAGTGGACGATACACAACTAAAATCCCTTCTTCTAAATCAGTTGCGTCTTCGTGTTTAAATTCGGTATGATGCCCCACCCCCAACACCTCGTAAGCATAATTTTCAACACTACCTGATGGGTCGTGTTTGTAGTGATAGTAAAATCCTTTTTCTGGAAAATTCATAATTTTAAATTTGCTTGTTATTTGGTACTTGTAAAGTGAACATTTAGCCGAAAAATTTTATTCAAAATTTTTCGGCTATCTCCCCTCTCTCGACAAAAATGTCTTTATTGTCTTTAGTGCTATCATCACATCAAGAACAATAGACCGGTTTTTAATGTAATATAAATCGTAGGCCAGTTTGTTTTTTGTCTCCTCCAAATCAATACCGTGATGTGGGTGAGCGTCATGGTAAATCTGCGCCCAACCAGAGAGTCCTGGTTTTATAACGTGCCTTGCATTGTAATACGGAATAAGTTTTGAATACTCATTTACAGCATCTGGAAACTCTGGTCTTGGACCAATAAGAGACACATCACCTTTTAGAACATTGATTATTTGAGAGAGTTCATCAATCCTTGTTTTACGAAGAAACTTTCCAACCTTTGTCACTTCGTTATTTTTTCCTTTTGCCTTCCAATCACCATTGTCATTAAAAATCATGGTCCGGAGTTTAACAAGCTTTATCTTTTTACCAAACATTCCGATTCTTGTTTGAATACTAAAAACTTCCCCCCTATCTTGAACTTTAAGAGCAATCGCCGCAATCAAAACAAAAGGAGTAAATATACAAATTGCAGGAATAGAAATAACAATATCCATTGTTCTTTTCAAGACATCATAAACTGTGTGTTTTGCAATCGAAATATTTTGAATAAACCATCTATAACCAAGTGCGTTAAGTGGCATCCTATAAAACACTTCGCCATATAATTTATGGAAATCCATAAATTGAACTTTTGAAAAAATGAATTCATAGAAATATGGAAGGAAAGGAAGTATCTTTTCATTATTTGAATCCACAACAATTATCTTAACATGGTCTTTTTGCATTTTTTCTATAACTTCGTTTCGAAACTGTTCCGAAACAAGTGATTCAGGGTCTATACGAGATAAAAATCTAAAATTGTGTCTTTCAATCTTGTTTACTTCGGAAAATAAACTCTCTGCATCTTGACCACTACCTATAAGAAGTGCACTACATTTTTTCTTTGAAACAAAAATATTAAGAGCAAATATTCTCCATGCAACTAAAAACAATAATGAGACTAAAATATATATTGATAAAATAGTTTTTGGTGAAATGTTTGTCTCAGTTAAATAAAAGAAAATAACAGCAATAATACTATTTGCAATGTGTGTTTTAATCAGTATTTCAGGTAGTCTGTTTCTTATAATTACCCGATGTGTTTCATAAAGCCCAGAAATAAAAAAACAAATCGTCCAAATTAAAAAAATAAAAAAAAACGGAATAAAATGAGTATTCCAAACATCGAAGCTGGGAGCATCTTTAAGACGAATAAAAAGACTTAACCACAAAGAAAGCGTGAGTACGGCCAAATCTCCTATAAAAAGCAGGAATGGCTCTTTTTTATTTAGGATATTCATTTGCGAGAAATAGTACCATAATTTGACGTTTTTTGCTACAATACGCTTATAAATGAAGGATAAAATATGTTTATTGGTGACTAAATCGAATTGGGGCGGAGCTCAACGCTACGTATTTGATATTGCGACAAATTTATCTAAAGAAGAATATGACGTAAGTGTTATTTGCGGTGGAAACGGAGTTTTGTCAGAAAAACTCAAAGATGCAAATATTAAAGTATCTCTAATAAATAATCTTTCAAGAGATATGAAAATGGTAGATGATAGCCGTTCGCTTTTTAAAATTTTTCAAATTTTAAAAAGCGAACGGCCTAACGTTATCCATCTCAACAGCCCAAAAGCCGCTGGACTTGGAGCGTTATCTGCAAGATTACTTGGAATCAAAAAAATAATTTACACAGTTCATGGTTTCACTTTCAACGAGGATCGTCCCCTATTTCAAAAAATACTTATAAAGTTTTTTTCATGGCTTACAATTCTACTTAGTAGCAAAACGATTCTGCTTTCAGAGTTTGAACATAATCAAGTTAAAAAATGGCCATTTATTAAAAATAAATTAATTGTTATTCCACTAGGAATCGCAGAAAAAACGTATCTATCAAAAGAAGAGTCTCGAAAAGAGATTTCCAGATTAATCAAAAAAGATATTCTTCAAGAACAATTCATCGTTGGAACAATCGCGGAACTTCATAAAAATAAGGGTTATAATTATGCCATACAAGCACTAAGTCAAATAGAAAAAGCTATTTACATAATTATAAGTGAAGGAGAAGAGCGACAAAACATAGAGGCTCAAATAAAAAGACTGGGTGCAACAAATATTTTTCTTACCGGCAATATCCCCGACGCATCAAAATACCTAAAGGCATTTGATCTATTTTTATTACCATCAATCAAAGAAGGTCTTCCCTATACTCTTCTTGAGGCAGCCGACGCAAAGATACCCATAATCTCAACCAACGTCGGTGGTATTCCAAATTTTATCAAAAACAATTTTTCCGGAACACTAATTGAGTCAAAAAACGAAACCAAAATAAAAAGCAAAGTTCAATATACAATAGAGAATATTGAGCAAATGAAAAAATATGCAGAAGAGCTTAACAAAACACTGCGTAAAAATTACTTGTTATCAACAATGATTTTAGAAATAAACAAACAATATAAGTAGTAAAAGCCATTTTGAGTGGTATTATAATGACATTATGGAAGGAGTAGAGTTTGAACAAGATAAAGAAAATTATAACTTCATCAGAGCAACGAGAGTAGAAACTGGTTCGTCTTTTACAAGGTTTCTTTTAAGAAAGGGTTTGGCAAGAGACGAGAGACAGGCTAATGCTGTTTTGTTAATATGCGCTTCGATTTTTATAATTATAACTATAATATTATTAATTATTAGTAGAAAAAGTGACCTGGACAATGTTATCTATGATTTACCTGATAATGTCATAATAAATTTACCTGAAAAGGCTCAAAACATGATCTATGATCAAAAATATCAACCTTAGTTTCCCTTTTGAAACTTACCGAGTACTGTAAGTTATGTGTTATAATTTAGAGTAAATTTAAGATAAACTTTAATAAATTATTAATTTATATGGATGAAATAAAAAATAAAAAAAGTTCAGTCTTTGCAATATTTCTTATAAAAAAAGGAATTGCAAAAAATGAAAAGCAGGCTAACGCAATTTTGTTAATATTTGCTACGTGTTTACTTCTGTTGGATATTGGATTATTTATCAGAGGAACTAAAAGTTATGCGGATAATGTTGTTTATGACTTACCTTATGATGTAATAGAAAATCTACCAGAGCAAGCTCAAAATATGATTTTAAATCAAAAAAAATAATATGAAATTATTTAATAAAAAAAGCAATCGCGGATTTACATTAATTGAACTCTTAGTTGTTATCTCTATTATTGGTATACTTTCAAGTGTTGTCCTGACAAGTCTCACAAGCGCAAAAGACAAAGCAAAAATAGCCCGATATCAAAGCGACCTACATCAAGCTGAATTGTTTTTAGAACTTTTTCAAGCTGAGTACGGTGGTTACCCTGCAGGATCTACTCCGGGAACTACGTACTGTATTGCCGATCCTTCATTACCGCCCGACCAACAATGCATACTCAGTGGTGTTACTTCATACCCAAATATTACTCAAGTGCCCGGTGCTTTAATAACAGCTTTTAACGAAATTCAACCAAACAATTTAGCAGCTGTTACAGTACCAAAATTTAGAAGTAGCCCAACACTTGGAATAGGAAATGGTGCATTTCGAGGTATTTTATACCAATCGTGCACCTCACCAACAGTAGTCGAAGGAAGAAATGTTTGTATTGTTACCGACCCATTGGCCACAGGAAACCCAGTTCTAATTTATCCTGACAAACCAACTAATGGAGCATTACCTATAAAATCAAAAGTAGTTGGAACTGCAGTTGTAAACAATTTTGTTGCTCCA
>CAYLOB010000051.1:0-6114 GCA_964385205.1 uncultured Candidatus Saccharibacteria bacterium
AGTTGATTTAACAGGAAGACTTATAATACAAACTGAAGATTCAAAAGATAAAATGTCATTTGAACGTAATTTTAATGATGTTTTGCAACAGTCAGAAGAAGCTTTGAATGTTATAGTTGTGATCCCGTATTTTAGTATATTTTTAAAAAGCGCATTAAATATTGGTTCGGATGCCCTTTCTATTTTGAGACCTTTTTTCTTATCTACATCTTCTAACTTCATTATGCTTGACTCCAAAGAAGCGTTTCAAAATGAACTTTCTCAAAACGCCTCTATAACTGAAAATTTTGAGATTGTGCAAGTTGAAATGAATGATCAAAATGGAACTCTTGTGATGCTCGAAGAAGAGGCAGAGAAGATAGAACTCGAGAGTAAATTTATTTTTTCTTACAAAGCATTAAAAGCAATTGTTGAAGGTGTAAAAAGATATTTTGATTCATTTTCTTTGGCGGATAAAGCTCGAGATATTTTGATCGAGTCTGTTCCATATTCTGCTTCGCTTGGTGAAAGACTTATAACTGAATCAACCATTTTAGATCTTATAAATTCAAAGACCGGTATTCCAACAGTTGCACCAAAAGGTGAAGAGAAAGACACTCTTCTTCATTTGGAAGAAATACTCCATAAACGAGTTGTCGGTCAAAATGAGGCAATAAAAGCTATAAGTGACGCATTACGTAGAAGTCGTGCTGGGGTAAACAATCCTGATAGACCAATTGGTTCGTTTCTTTTTCTTGGTCCTACAGGAGTGGGTAAAACTGAAACAACTAAGGCTTTGGCGCACATATTTTTTGGTTCTGAAGACAATATTTCACGTTTCGATATGAGTGAATATCAGACAGCAGATTCAGTTTCTAAACTTATAGGAAGTTTTGGGCTCAAAGAACAAGGTCTGCTTGTAACAAGACTTCATGAGAGACCTTACGGAGTTGTTTTGCTTGATGAATTCGAAAAAACAAACAAAGAAGTACTAAATCTTTTTCTTCAAGTTCTCGACGAAGGACAATTTGCAGATTCGACAGGTAAAAATATAAATGCAAAAAATAGTATTTTTATTGCAACTTCAAACGCAGGTAGTGAACTTTTGTGGCAGTACTTTAAGGAAGGGAAAAATATAAATGAGCATAAAAGTGAAATTATTGATGCAATAATAAGTGAAGGTATATTTAAGCCTGAACTACTTAACCGTTTTGATGGTGTTGTGCTTTTTCACCCACTTGAAGACGAACACCTTAAAAAAGTTGCTATTTTTATGGTTCAGAAACTTACAGATCGAATGAAAGAGAAGTCTATCATCGTTGAATCGAGCGACGAGCTGATTCGTTATTTGGTACTAAAGGGGAGTGACCCTAAATTTGGTGCTCGACCGATGAACCGTGCAATTCAAAATGAGCTAGAACAACTTATTGCTGAAAAAATTATAAATGGAGAAGTAACTGCAGGCTCTCATGTCTCTTTTGGACTTGATAAGGAAAATGTGTTAAAAGTTAAAGTTAAATGAAGGTAATTGACCCATATAAATTAAAACGACCAAAGATTGAGTTTCAAAATATTGAACTTGGTCCTCATCGACAAAAAGTTTTTGTCCTTCCAAAGGAAAGTAAAGAAAAAGCATACTCGCCGTTTGTGTGGGTTATTGCTACCTTTATTGTTGGATTTGCTGTTTCTGCAACAGTAATTGAATCTGCCCAGAAATCAATTGCTTTTGTTACAGATTCCTTTATTAAAAAGGAGGTAGCCGTTTCCCCAATTTCCGAAAACCAAAATAAACTTTTAGGATCAGATGACGCAGAAGATCCAGTACCACTTATTATAAATGAATCAAATGGAGATTATTATGCTCTTAATCCTAAAATAAAAACTCCAAAAACGAGTGCGCTTTCTTTTATTGTAGCAGACATAGATACAGGTCAAGTTATTTTAGAGAAAAATTCAGATATGGTTTTGCCTATGGCCTCAGTGTCTAAACTTATGACAGCAGTTATAGCTAAAGAGTCACTTGATCCTCATAAACAAATTACGATTACAAAATCTAGTATAAATACTTATGGAACCTCAGGTGGGCTATCTGTTGGCGAAAAAATACTTGTTACTGACCTTTTGACACCTTTACTTATAGAGTCTTCAAATGATGCTGCAGAAGTTCTGGCGTCGGGTCTAGGGAGAACTGAGTTTTTAAAAAGAATGAACAAAAAGACTAAAGAACTTGAAATGAAAGATACGTTTTATGAGGACCCTAGCGGACTTTCTGCAAACAACGTGTCTACAGTAAAAGATCTTTTGACACTCACTCAATTTATTAGTCAAGAATTTCCAGAAGTATGGGACACGACTCGTGTTCGAGAATACGCGATTTTGAAGCATACGTGGCAAAATGCAAATCGTCAGTTAAGAAAGACTTCTTTTGTTGGTGGAAAAAATGGTTTTACAGACGAGGCACTTCGAACATCTGTATCTATTTATGATGTGCCTGTTAAAGTAAAAAATAAAGACGGAAAAGAAAGAAAGCGTATAGCGATCATTGTTCTAAAGAGTAATGATAGAGATGGGGATCTGGACTTACTGCTTCGTTATGTTGAAAACGGCATTGGTTTTGAAGAGAAAACGGAGGAGGATCCCTTTTTAGGTGCGACTAGTACTCCATTAAAAGAAATGAAATCTCCGGAAAACAATGATGCAAGATAGTTTCTGGAAAAAATTAAGAAAACCGTTTTTTGTTCTTGCACCTATGGCAAATGTAACAGACGTGTCGTTTCGACGTGTCATTTCTAAATACGGCAAACCTGATGTCATGTGGACTGAATTCGTTTCGGCAGACGGTCTCATAAGGGCAACCGAAGAAGGGAAACGTAAACTCCTAAAAGATTTAGAATATGATGAAAGTGAGCGACCTATTGTGGCACAGCTCTTTGGATCCAATCCAGAAAATATGGAAAAAGCAGCTCGCCTTGTTTCTGACCTTGGTTTCGATGGAATTGATCTCAATATGGGTTGTCCTGACAAATCAATCGAAAAACAAAAAAGTGGGTCTGCCATGATGAAGTATCCGGAAATCGCCAAAGAGATTATAAGAGCGTGCAAACGAGGTGCGCCAAATCTGCCTGTGTCTGTAAAGACTCGTGTGGGGTATAACAAAGTTGAAATCGATGAATGGCTTCCGGTGTTACTTGCTGAGGACATTTCTGCTCTGACGATTCATGCAAGAACTCGTAAAGAAATGTCAAAAGTTCCAGCCAGATGGGAATTTGTCCACCGTGCAGTTGAGATAAGAGACGAAATGAAAAAAGATACGCTTATAATCGGTAACGGAGATGTAAAAAATATCGAAGAAGGTTTACAGAGGGTAAAAGAAACTGACTGTGATGGAATCATGATTGGACGTGGAATTTTTGGAAATCCATACACCTTCAGTAAAGAAGGAAAAGCAAAAGATCTAAAGACTCAACTTGAGGCACTTAAATCGCACGTACTACTTTTTGATGAAATACTAGGAACTACAAAAAACTTTGCTTTGATGAAAAAACATTTCAAAAGCTATGTACAAAACTTCGACAATGCAAGTGATCTTCGCATCAAACTCATGGATGCAAAAGATGCAAGGGAAGTAGTAGAGATATTGGATGAGTTCATAAAAGGTTTGTAACTTCTAACTTAGAGTTTTGGCAAAATTTGACGAAATGTAAAAAATATTTCATTTTTTACATCTGTGGATAACTTTGTTGCGAGGGACTAGGTAGAGGAGCATACTGATAGTTACTGATTGTTCTTTGAAAGACTTCTTGCTTCAACTCACCGTAAGGGAGTGTCTTGTCCTCAGTAAAATGAGGATGACTCGTAGCAGGTCCGATAAGTGCAACAGTGCAACATCAAACCAAGCCAAATCCATGAAACGCATTACCGCGCTCATACTCGCAGCACTTCTCGCTGCACCCGCGATTGCCATGGCCACTCCGGCCACGGCAATGAACACCACCGACGGCACTCAGAACATCATCGCCGTCGTTCCCGCCGCCACCGAAGTCGCCACCGCCTACCAGAACACCGCGCCGCCGCCAGTTCCCACCGACACCGCGCAATTCGTCGTCAATGACGTTTTTGAGAAGGTTCTCGCTGTGAATCCGGTGGCCGAAGCGCCGCCGCCAAGCATCGCCGGAGATACGGTGAACAATGGCGCTTCCATCGGCAACTTCGACGCGAACTACATGGCGACACCCCCCAACGACGTTGGGAAAGTCGCCATCACCGGCAACATTGGCGTTTACGGCATCTCCGGCGCTACCAATTACGCTCTCGGAGGTGGGGCCGCGGACTATGCCGTGATCAACATTCCGGCCACGCCCTAATCGGCCCTGAAGTGTAAGAAAAGTTCTGACTCGACAGCCCCCACACCGCAAGGAGTGGGGGCTGTTCTAATTTTGACCCATTTCTCAAATTTTAATTTTTTTTGACATATATTTTTTTGAGGTTCATACTTATATTACGAACCAGTTCCTTTTTTTAAGGAGCTATAACTCACTCTAAAATATGAAAACGCTCTTTCTTGTTTTTTGTGTAGCTTTTGCTACACCTATTTACGCCCGTCAGATACCACCACATCTTGAAGGTGAAGGTGTTCAAATCTCAGTACCCACTCCTTTTGCCTGGGTCAAGGAAGTTCTCGTTCCATGGAGTGGGTGGTGGCAGGACAATGGAGTGAGGGTGCAACCTTCTTCTCCTGATTTCAATTACATCCCGTGACTTTAGTCCGGGTTGTTTTTTGTCAAAAATTATTGACAATATTACTTAAATATGCTACTATTTTGCGAGATTTATACTTTCACCGGAAGCTGATCTCTAAACAGTATAACTGTTTAGATTCCGGAGACCTCCACTGCCATGGATACATAAGAAAAAAATTGGAGGTTTGCATCAGTATAAGGGGGTCTCACGCTGTTTGGTTGCGTGTGGACCCCCTTTCCCTTTTACATATTGCAAAATTTTATAAATAAGGTAATATACACCCCATGTCACAAGATAATCTAATAATTCTAAAAAACAAAGAAACAGGAGAAGTGTATTGGACGCGAAAGAACAAGAAAGGTGTTCAGCGTAAAATTGAACTTAAAAAATATAGTAAAAAGCGCAAAAAACATCTTATGTTTAAGGAAGTTAAGAAGTAAAAGTAAGGGTTTAAGTGAATAAGTGGTTGAGTGTGAAAGGAAAAAGAATATAGAAACAAAACTAGCCTGAAAGGGCTAGTTTTGTTTCTGTAGATAGAATATATTGCAGTGTTTCTGTGTTTATGCTAAAATGCACTATATGACAACAATAACTAAAAGATTAACAATAGATTTGTCTGAGGGGGATCATAAACGTTTAAAACTCATGTCTTCTATTGAAGGGGTCTCAATGAAGGAGTTTTTGCTCTCACGCGCTTTTGAAAATAAATCTGAAGAGACAGAGTATCTGTTAAAAGGAGAAAATAAAGCTCGAATTTTGAAAGCCTTGTCATCTAAAAAAGGTAAGACATTTGATTCTCTAAAGGATATCAAAAATGCAATGGGAATTTAAAAGGCAGGCGCAAGAAGATTTAGAATTTTGGAAAAAAACTGATAAACAAAAGTTAAAGAAAATTTTCAAAATATTTGAATCAATTGAGAAAACTCCATTTGAAGGAATCGGTAAACCAGAAGCACTAAAACATAATCTTACTGGATGTTATTCGAGAAGAATTGATCAAGTTCATAGGGTAGTATATAGGGCTGGCGACGGCGAGATTATTGTTTATCAATGCAGATATCATTATTGAAAATAGATACCAAAACTAGCCTGAAAGGGCTATTTTTGTTATACTGCTTTTTATCATTAGTTGTCAGTTTTGAGTTATTTGTCAATTTATTGGGCCTATAGTTTCAATGGTAAAACATCGCACTCCAAACGCGAGGTTCGAGGTTCGAGTCCTCGTGGGCCCGCAATGATTCGCAAGGACAGCTTTGAATAGCTGTCCGAGTGAACCATCATTTGCGTGGCACCACGAGGACTCGAAAGGATTTTCGGGACCCGCTTTACCAAAAGTGGGTGAAAATCCAGGGTCGAGAAATTTTTGGAGTGACTGACGACAAAAATGCTCTTGAC
>CAYLOB010000052.1:0-5975 GCA_964385205.1 uncultured Candidatus Saccharibacteria bacterium
CCAATCTAAACTTTTCACAAAAACTCGTCATGAAGCACCAAAAGATGAGGTGTCTAAAAATGCCGAACTTCTTATTCGAGCCGGTTTTATTCATAAAGAAATGGCAGGAGTGTACTCACTTCTCCCTCTTGGCTTAAGGGTGGTAAATAAAATAAAGAAAATAGTATCAGAAGAAATGGAAGCTTTGGGCTCATCTGAGATTATTATGTCCTCACTTCAGAATAAAGAAATATGGGAAAAAACTGGCCGATGGGATGATGAAAAGGTAGACGTATGGTTTAAAAGTAAACTAAAAAATGATGCTGAGGTAGGGTTTGGCTGGTCACATGAAGAACCTATTACAGAGATGATGAAATTTCATATTGCAAGTTACAATGACTTGCCACGTTTTGTGCATCAATTTCAAAATAAGTTTAGAAACGAAGTAAGAGCAAAAAGTGGAATTCTACGAGGACGAGAGTTTGTTATGAAAGATATGTATTCTTTTACGAGAAGTGAAGAGGAGCATATGGATTTTTATAATAAAACTATTGACGCATATAATGCTGTTTTTAAACGCATTGGTCTTGGAGATTCTACTTATGTGACGAGTGCCTCAGGTGGTGTGTTTACAAATAAGTTTAGTCATGAATTTCAAACTATTTGTGATGCAGGAGAGGATATTGTTTATTTAAATAAAACAAAAGGTATTGCCATAAACGAAGAAATTTTCAATAAAGAAACACTAGAAAAACTTGAAGCAAGTGAAGGTGATTTTGAAAAGGTAAAAACAGCGGAAGTAGGAAATATTTTTACATTCGGAACTGAAAAATGTGAACAAATGGGTTTTTATTTTAAAGACAATCAAGGTGAAAGAGTCCCTGTGTTTTTAGGGTCTTATGGGATTGGAATAACAAGGGTGATGGCGGTAATAGTTGAAAAATTTGGATCAGAAAATTCAATTATTTGGCCAAAAGAAGTTTCCCCATTTAAAATTCATTTGATTGATTTATCAATGGGTGATGAATCTGTTAAGAAGAGTGTTGAAGATTTATATGTAAAACTTGGTACTGAATCTGTGCTTATTGATGATCGAGATGCTCGAGCTGGAGAAAAATTTGCAGACAGTGATTTGATTGGTATTCCGGTTCGAATTATAGGAAGTAAGAAAAATTTTGAAAAAGGTGTGTTTGAGGTTTCAAACAGAGAAACTGGAGAGATTGTTTATTTAACTACTGATGAAATACTTCAAACATATGGCAATTAATATTTTTGAAAAATTTTACAAACTATTTTCTAATGATATCGGAATTGACCTCGGTACTGCCAATACTCTTGTTTATGTAGATGGAAAGGGGATAGTTATAAATGAACCATCGGTTGTGGCATTAAATCAAAAAACTGGGCAAGTTGTTGCTGTAGGTCAGAGTGCAAAAGATATGTTAGGAAGGACTCCCGCGCATATCGTGGCAATAAGGCCCCTTGTCGATGGTGTAATTTCTGATTTTGAAGTTACTGAAGAAATGCTTTCTTATTTAATCAGGAAAGCGGAGGATACAAATAAAAAATGGCTTGGACCTAGAGTTGTTGTTGGTGTTCCTTCTGGAATTACTAACGTTGAGAGACGCGCTGTTCGTGACGCTTCACGAAGTGCTGGAGCGAGAGAGGTTTACATAGTTGAAGAGCCAGTTGCAGGAGCTGTGGGGATAGGACTTCCGATTCATGATCCTGTGGGCACAATGGTAGTTGATATCGGTGGGGGGACAACAGACGTTGCTATCATTTCTCTTGGTGGAATTGTACATTCAAGAAATATTAAAATTGCTGGAGATAAATTAAATTCAGATATTATTTCATATCTTAGAAATGAGTTTAAAATTCTTATCGGTGAAAAAACTGCAGAGGAAATAAAAATTACAATTGGAAATGTTGGTAAAATTCATGAAGCTCTAGAGATGCCAGTTCGTGGACGAGACCTTATTACCGGACTTCCTCGAGAGGTGGTAGTAACAGATACAGATGTAAAGGAGGCAATAAGTCTTTCAATCGATACGCTTATAGAATCAATAAAATCAATTATTGAAATAACTCCACCTGAGGTTGTGTCTGATATTATGTATCGAGGAATATATATGTTTGGAGGCGGAGCCTTGCTTCGCGGATTTAGAGATTTACTCGAAGAGTCACTAAAAATTCCTGTTCATATTGCTGATGACCCGCTTACCTCAGTTGTTCGTGGTACAGGAGTAATTCTTAAAAACATTTCTCACTATACCGATGCCTTAATTAAAAACGAAGATGAGTTACCTTTTACAAACTAAAAAACATAAAAGTGGGTTGAAACCCGTTTTAATTGTTGTTTTTGTAATTATTGTTTTAGGAGGTATTTTATTTTCTCCTTTTTCTTCCGCTTTTAAATACATCGCTTCATACACTGGGGCTGATAAACTTAGAGATAATGTTTCAAGGTGGTTTAAAATAAAAAGTCTTCTTGTTGTTGAAAATCGTACATTAGAAAATAAAATCAATGAACTTAAGGCGCAGGTTGCTGACAGAGATGTTTTACTTTATCAAAATGAAGAACTTAAAGGTCTGAATGTATCAGATACTTCACAAAAGAAAATTGCAACCGTCTTGCTTCATCCAGGTTTCTCACCGTACGATAGTTTTGTTATTTCTTTGGGTAGTAAAGATGATGTGCTTTTAGGTGACCTTGTGTCGTTTCATTCTCTTGTAATAGGAGAAGTGTCTGAAGTTAACACAAACACTTCTCGAGTAACTCTTTTCTCAACAAGCGGAAAAACATTTCCTGTTAGAATAGGTAAATTGGGAATAGAGTCAGAAGCGAAAGGGTTAGGTGGTGGTTCATTTGAAATATTGCTACCTAAAAATGTAGTTGTTGAAATTGGAGAAACAGTTTATTTAGCTTCCAATCTCCCTCGAGTATTTGGAAAGGTTATGGATATAGAATCAGTTGAAAATGACGCCTTTCAGAGAGTTCTTTTTTCACTCCCTATAAATATAAACAAAGTTGAGTTTGTAACACTTGATAAAAGAGATTTATAAAAATGAAAAAAGAATCTTTACTTAAATTAAAAATCAAAGTTTCTTTTCTTACCATTTTTATTTTGAGTTTATTTTTCGCTCCATGGTATTTTACATTTACTCTACTCATTTCTTTTGTAGTTATTTATACATTTATGGAAGCATTACTTTATGGGTTTGTTCTAGATTTACTGTGGAGTCCAAAAGATCCGTTTTTTTATCGTTTTAAATTTTTTTTCATAATTTTGGCTATTTTTTTGCTTGTAAGATTTTTAAGGAGATTCATTCGTACAAATACGATATAATGCATCCGTGCCACGAAGTATAAAAAGAATATTTAAGAAAAAAAGACAAAAATCGATTGATCTCGACGAGATTTTTCTTGATTCATCTAATATACCTGGGTATAACAAGGATCAGTTTGAAGGTAGAATAGAAAAACCTATTGCAACTAGAAGTATCATGGTGATAGGAGTTTTTTTTGTAATGATTATTTTTGTTTTTCTTTATAAATCTTGGAATCTACAAATAAAAAATGGAAAAGAGTATAGGGAGGTAAGTGAGAATAATAGTCTTCGTCACGATATTATTTTTGCACATAGAGGTATTGTGAGCGATAGGAATGGAAAAAATATTGCTTGGAATGAGTTTCAAACAGGTGACGAATTTCCTAGAAGAAATTATATTGATTTACCGGGCTTCTCTAATCTACTTGGTTTTATAAAATATCCAAAAAAAGATAAATCTGGTTTTTACTACACTCTCACTACTGTTGGTCAAGATGGAATAGAAAAATATTTTGATAAACGTCTTGTTGGAGAAAATGGAGTAAAACTTACAGAAATTGATGTAAAAGGAAATATTAAATCAGATAGTGACATTGTTCCACCAAAACATGGAGAAGAGTTAATTCTTTCAATTGATCATAGAATTCAAGAAAAACTATCAAGACTTTTAGGTTATGCGGTTGACGAGTCTGGTTTCAAAGGTGGAGCAGGAGTTATTATGAATGCTAAAACAGGGGAGGTTTTGGCAGTGACGACTTATCCAGAATACAGTTCCGCTATTATGACCGAAGGAAAAAACGAAGAAGTTATTTCAGGTTATTTTAAAAATATAAAAAACCCGTTCCTAGATCGTGCTGTTTCTGGACTTTTTGTTCCAGGATCTATTGTAAAACCCTTTATGGCGATAGCCGCACTTAATGAAAAAATAATAACTCCAGAAAAGGAAATTTTAAGTACTGGTTCGATTTCGATTCCAAATCCATATGACTCTTCGAAATCAACTGTTTTTAAAGACTGGAAGGCTCATGGGTATACAGATGCGCGTGAAGCGATTGCGGTTTCATCCGACGTATATTTTTATGCTGTTGGAGGTGGATACAAAGATCAAAAAGGGTTAGGGATTTTAAAGATTGATGAATACTTGAAGAAATTTTTGTTAAGTAAACCAACCTCAGGATTTTTTGAAGGTCCATCTGGAAATATCCCAACTCCTGATTGGAAAGAAAAAACTTTTGGTGAGAAGTGGTTTTTGGGAAATACGTATCATACAGCAATTGGACAGTATGGGTTTCAAGTAACACCACTTCAAATGGCAAGAGCTTTAACGGGTATTGCCAGTGGCGGAACCATTGTTAATCCAGTAATACTAAAAGGTGAAGTGGGAGAAAAAGTTAAAGTGGAAGGAGTTGATGATTATTTTTATAAAGTTGTAAAGGAAGGTATGAGAGATGCTGCTCTTTTTGGAACCGCCAAAGCTTTAAATATTCCAGGAATTAGAGTTGGAGGTAAAACAGGGACTGCGGAAGTCGGAACAGAAAAGGGTAGAGTAAATTCTTGGGTTGAAGGATTTTTTCCATACGAAGATCCTGAATATGTATTTGCTATTGTTCTTGAAAATGGTCCATCGAGTTATAAGGTTGGATCACCTGCGACGATGAGTAATTTGTTTGTATGGATGAAAGATCACACGCCAGAATATCTTGGATTAACTAATAACTAATAAAAAAGTAACCAGCGAGATAAACTTTTTCCTTCTGTCACTACGTACGTACGAGTTATAGATTATTTGTTGGAAGTCGTAACAGTACATTGACTTTTATTGATTTATGTGTGAATATGTAGGTCTATGAAAATGTTTGCTCTTTCTTTGGTTGCCATTATTTGTGGTACATCATGCACAGTCCCTCTCTCATTGACCGTGGTTCCTCCCGCTCCATGTGGGGGTGGATACATGATGGGAGGAGGATGTCCTCAGCCTCCTGTGCAAATGATGCCTATGGTTCCACCAATGGACCGTTGTGGTGGTCAACAATATGGTTATGGTGGCGGCAATTACGGTATGCAACAAGGTTGTGGCGGTGGTAGTTACAGTAATGGGTCTTGGTGGATGTCTCGCACTACCACCACTTACACGAGGACAACCACATACCCTTGTGGTCGTCCGTCCTGCGCCGTAAGGCGAACCAGTGTGATGCGTTAGTGTGGCAGTGTCGTTTCATCTAACTTCAGAGTCTCCAGTATTGGAGGCTCTTTTTTGACTTTGGTGGTCAAAAATGCTACCATTGACGCTCATTAAAAATTTATTTGTTGGCCTATGAGTGACCAAAAGGAGTATTTGACAAAAGAAAAGTTTGCAGAGTTACAAGCAGAACTCGAAAACTTAAAGAAAAATAAGAGACGTGAAGTCGCTGACAATCTTGAGTATGCAAAATCAATGGGTGATTTGTCCGAAAATGCTGAATATCATGAAGCTCGAGAAGAACAGGCTGAAGTAGAGGATCGAATTGCAAAAATTGAACAAATCTTAAAGACTGCTGAAATAATGTCAGTTCAACACGGTGGAACAATCACAATTGGTTCTACTGCAGTTGTTGAGAAGATAAAGGAAAAAACAAAATACACATTTACAGTTGTTGGTTCGGAAGAGTCTGATATTTCTTCAGG
>CAYLOB010000053.1:0-5932 GCA_964385205.1 uncultured Candidatus Saccharibacteria bacterium
TCCCAAGGCTCCGCAAAAGTTGCCTCCACCATCAGTCGTCCCGCACAAACCGGTCTTTCATCTGGTCTCGTTGGTCATTGGACTTTTGACGGTAAGAATATGATTAGTAATGTCGCAGATTCGAGTGGTAGTGGAAACAACGGAATGATGTCGGGATTTACTTCCACATCGAGTGCGGTTACTGCTGGGAAGGTGGGGCAGGGGTTAAGGTTTGATGGGGTCAATGATTATGTTGACGTTGGCAATTCATCGGTACTTGATTTTCCAGATACTTCATTTTCATATTCATTTTGGTTTAATAGTAATACTGTTCAAGCGAGGAACGTATTAAGTAACCGTTATGCGGATAGTTCAGTCTATACTGGTTACTCAATATATTTTGCAAATGGAACACCAAAGGCATATTTACAGATGCGATTTATTGATGGCGTAGATCATTCGTATACTGTTTCATCAACTATTGAATATAATAAATGGTATCATGTTGCCGTAGTTTGGGATCGGGAATCTGATACAGTCAATGCTTATGTTAATGGTGTTCAGACTCTTGCCCCAACTTCAATTGTGAGTGTTGGTTCTATACCAAAATCATCTAGCTTTAAAATTGGAAGAGGTGAGAAAGGGTATTTGAGAGGTTTTGTAGATGATGTGCGTGTTTATAGTAGAGTTCTTTCTGCTACAGAAATCAAGCAACTCTATTCCCAAGGCTCCGCAAAAGTCGCCTCCACTATTAGTCGTCCCGCACAAACCGGTCTTTCATCTGGTCTCGTTGGTCATTGGACTTTTGACGGTAAGAATATGATTAGTAATGTCGCAGATTCGAGTGGTAGTGGAAACAACGGAATGATGTCGGGATTTACTTCCACATCGAGTGCGGTTACTGCTGGGAAGGTGGGGCAGGGGTTGGGGTTTGATGGGGTCAATGATTATGTTAGTATTGCCGACCACTCTTCTTTGGAAGGTATGTCTAGTTTGACTATTTCTGCTTGGGTTAAGGCTGTAAATACGGGGACTGGAGCAGATCAGGATATCTTAAATAAAGGTGATATAGGACTTGTTCCCTATGCATTAAGAGTAAGCGGAAGTACAGGAAAAATGAATTTTTATGTAGCAAATAGTTCTGCATATGCAAATCCTGTTCCAATTTCAAATAGTATTATTCCATTTGGAATATGGACACATTTTGTTGGGACTTATGATGGTAGTACCGCTAAATTGTATCTAAATGGTCAATTACAAACCACAACAGGGAGTTTAACAGGAAATGTAAATACAAATTCATCAATTTTAGCTATTGGGAGGCAGGGCCCATCAAGTGCAAGATATGTAAGTGGTTCTTTGGATGATGTTCGTGTCTATAACCGAGCTCTTTCTGCTTCGGAAGTTCAGCAATTATATAATATGAGTAAGTAGCAATTTATTTTTATGAATAAATCTGTCAAATATCTAATTATAATTATCACAATTAATGCATTATCTTCATCTGAAATATTATACATATATAATTCTGGAAAATAATTTTTAATTATAATATCAAATATGTTAAAAACGCTAAAACTATTTATTGTCATACTCCTTATTTTCGCTTCAGTTCTACCTGTTTTTGTCTATTTTTCCCAAAAACAAAATATTTCACCAACTCTTACAATCATTGATTCTTCTGCACAACTTGCTCAGGTGAGTGGTACTTTAAATGACGGTTTGATTGTTCATTACAAGTTTGATGAGGGAAGTGGTACGACAGCGGGGGATTCAAGTGGGAACAACAATACGGGTACACTGACCAATGGACCAAGTTGGACAAGCGGTAAGATCGGAAGTGGGGCTTTGCAGTTTGATGGAAGTAATGATTATGTTAGGGTCCCTTTTGCAAGAAACTTGAATGGGATGGCTAATTTTTCTGTATCTATCTGGCTTAATGCTACGGCAAAAGCTACGGATAATGAAATAATTGGTTGGGGGGCTGGTTTTGTTCCATACGCCATTAGGCATCAAGCAAATGGCAGGGTTCGTTTTTATGTCTCTAACGGATCAAAGACTTCTTTTGCAGAAACGAGTAATGCTATTAGTAAGGATTGGACACATGTTGCTGGGTCATATGACGGTAGTATAGTGCGCTTGTATGTAAATGGGCTAGCCCAAACTACGACTGGTTCTTTGACTGGTAGTATTCACTCACGATCAGATTCATATTTAGCAATAGGTAGACAGGGTAACATTTCAGATAGATATACTTTAGGCTCCATTGATGACGTCCGTATCTACGACCGTGCACTTTCCGCTTCAGAAATTTCCGAACTTTATACTTTTGGTAATGGTGGTAGTCCTACTCCGCTCCAAATTCCTGTAAATGGTGTTTGTGGTCCTGCGGCCAAGAGTTATACCGCTACAGAAACATTTCCAAGTGGTTCGTATTGTTCTTTTGGTACCGTATCGTCACCTGTTTTAGCAGATCCTTTGCCGGGTAGTTCATCATCGTGGAGCTGTTTAGGGATTGCTGGTGGCACCAATTCATCATGTATTGCCACTCGTGCTATGCCTTCTCAGTCTGATGTTACACCCCCTATTATCTCTAACGGTTCTCGCACGGGGCAATTACCTGCTGGTACTACTGAGACAACTGTATCTGTCTCAACGAACGAAGCTTCTACTTGCAGATATGGAACAATACCTAATACTCCGTTCAATGCCATGTCGAATACCTTTTCAACCACTGGAACCATGGTCCATTCTTCAACAGTTACTGGTCTGTTAGATGGTGCTTATTACAAATATTATGTTCGTTGTGCTGATTCTTTTGCAAATTATAACCAATCAGATTTTTTAATAGATTTCTCTGTCACTTCTAGTGAATCACCATCTTCGGTTATTATTAATTCTCCAACATCTGGCGCGACAGTTTCTGGAAGGTCAGTTTATATTTCAGCGACTCCAAATGTCAGTATTCTTTCGGGGGTTCAGTTTAAAGTTGATGGAAATAACTTAGGATCCGAAATATTAAATCTACCATTTACAAAAATTTGGGATTCTACTACGTATTCCAATGGTTCTCATACTTTATATGTAGTGATTCGAGATTCGTTGAATAGGTACTCGACGTCTTCTGTTGTTGTGATAGTAAATAATACTAATGTAAATCAAAATAATATTCAGCCGTATGTTCCCCAAGTAAAACCTTTTTTTCCTTTGAGTATTTTAAATAGGCAATTAAATATTTGCTTGAATGGGTATACGGGCTGTCAACATGGTTGGGGATGGTATAACGGAGGAGATGACTTAACCGGAGGATATCTGGGATACTTTACGACTGTAACTTCACTTACTGCCACAATACACTTAGGTACTCAACTTCAAGCCGGACGTTACAATGTTTTTATAAGGAGTTTGAATTACTTAGCTCAGTATCCTATTACTATTCGCATGGGTGGTAGTGTAGGGAATACGGTTTCAAAAGGTGGTGATTGGAATGGGTATTGGTCTGAACCAGCTACCATAATCACAAGTAATACAAGTGATACCATTGAAGTTACTTTTTCAACTGATCAGGCTATTAATGGTCGTAAAATAATTTTTGATGGCCTTTACATTACAAATAAATCTGATGAATTTGTCACAAAAGATGATGTTGTAACCGAGTTAAGTCTATCGTATCCTGTAACAAGAGATGAAAGTACACCAGTAAAGGGTAATATTATCGAAAATGGTGGATTTGAAGTCGGTCTTGGACACGGTTGGAATTTGGATTCTTCTACAAGACTCAATTCATTTAAATCTAGTCTAGTAAGTGATGATAGTCATAGTGGTGGAAAATCATTATTATATACTAGTACATATTTGAATGGTTTATTATCAAAAGTTTATCATCTCCCACCGAATAAGCTTTATACTTTTTCTGCTTGGGTAAAGCCGGTTAGTTCAAATACGGTCCCGATAAAAGCATTTTTAAAAGCAGAAAATGTATTTACACCTCCTGCTGGATTTCAAAATAAGTATGTTCTTGAAAAAACCGAGACCATTCCAATTGATGGTAAATGGCATCGTATTAGCGTATCGGGATATCTGCTTGCCTATCCAAAGACCGATTATATTTTCAGAATATCGACAAATGGCCGTGGAACATATATTGATGACATACAACTTGAACAAGGTGAATTAACTGACTTCGCTCAAAAAGAACCTCTTGAAATCGGTTTGAATATTAATCAATCAGGCAATATTTTTTATGTAGAAGACGGTGCCCAGGGCGATTTGATTGTTTCGAATAGTTCAGACGAATCAAAAAATGCTACAGTTAATTTTGAAATATACGATATATATAATAGTCGCGTTTCATTTGGAACCAAGATAATTTCGGTTGGTTCAAATTCTGTTGGTCAAACAAATATCTCTCTTAATACTGGAAAAAAAGGTCATTTTAGAATCCTATTATGGATAGAAGGAAGTAATGTAAAAGAAGAAGTTGGATATTCCATTATTCCTCGTCCAAATGTTATAAACAAAGAAAATTCATTTTTTGGGATTGATTCTCATTTTGCCGATTATACTATTTTGATAATGAAAAGACTTGGTCTGTCATGGATTCGTACCCTGAGTCCTGGCCAGACCTTTCGATGGGGCATTATTGAACCAACTAAAGACGTATTCAATTGGACCAATACTGACTCTAAGATGGCCTCTATTTCATCTGATATGTGGGTTATGGGAGTCTTGGGTGATGAATCAAACCCAGCTTGGGCAAGAGGGTTGGCATTGACTGATGAAAGTGTGTGGATCAATGAATACGTTGACTACGTTAAAGCTGTCGTTACTCGTTATAAGGATAAAGTACATTATTGGGAAATTCATAATGAACCAAATGCTAGTCCAGAGTTAGGTGGTAAGCCAGATAGATATGCCAAATTATTAATTGCTACAAGTGAAGCGATTCGATCTATAGACCCGACTGCAAAAATTATTGCCTTAGGAGGTTCAGATCATTCTTATATAATGAGCGTTATAAATTATCTTTCTGTTAATTATCCCGATTGGAAAATAAAAGATCATGTTGACGCTATTTCTACTCATCTATATCCTTTAAATGAATCAGAAGCTTATAAGACAAATAGAGATATTGTCTTAGGTCTCGGGATTCCAATGTGGAATACGGAAACGGGTTCTTGGTCTACGGGGTTCTATACAACATCGAATTCCAGTTGGTATAATTATGGAACTAGTTTGTATCCGAATCGAGATGCGTCCAGATTTTATAATGAAATAAATGACGATGTCAGGGCTGTTATGGTAAATTTTCTAACTTCAATTGGAGACGGCTTCTCTAAGTATTTTTATTATGACGGAAGAATTTATCATAATTCAACCACAAGAACAGCCCCAACTATTTTGGATTATGATGAGTCGATTAAACCGAAAGGTGTTGCTTATGCGATTGCGGAATCTTTTGTTGATAATATGAGGCCAGAAGGGAGAATTAATATTAATGATATTGAAACAGTAGGATATTTATTTAGTAAAAACGGTTCTAATCCGTTAGCTACGATTTGGAGCAAGGAAGCTGCAAATAAAATACTTCAAGTTAATCTTGGGGCTGGTCAATCATTTGAAATTTATGACATAATGGGCAATTTAATGTCAGCTAGTCAGACTGTAGCTTATAATAGAATGCCGTTATATATTCGTGGAAATGGAATTACTGTAAATCAAATGAGAAATATTTTGGAGAAAGGAATAGTTAATTTAGTGAGAGATAGTAATGCCCCCAATTTATTTATAGCCGATGGGGCGATCGGTAAAATTCAAGATGGCTCAACAATATTTCGCTGGTTTGCTTGGGATGATAATTCTTTTGCAAATGATCAAAAACCTTTTGCTTTGCAGTATTCCTACCGTCTTTTACCTGATGCTACTTGGTCAAACTGGTCAGCAAATACATTGG
>CAYLOB010000054.1:0-5875 GCA_964385205.1 uncultured Candidatus Saccharibacteria bacterium
TGATGCGGGAAGGAAGCAAATAATTTTGCTTCCAGCTTGGACTCGAACAGCGGAGCTATGTTTTGATAGCAATCAAAACGAGCGAGCTGGTGCCCAGTCCGAAATGAGCGACGGCGAATTGAGAGGCGAGGGAGAGATTCCAAGTCCCGCAGCCAGTAAGAGCGAGGTTCGGATTATTAGGTGTATAATATAACTACAAAAATATGATAAATACAATACAACTTTTTGGAGCATTAATCCTAACTATAGTCGGTTTTATTGTTCCTCTTTTAACAATACTAATTTCTATTTTCCCTGATGGAGTAAAATTATTAGCTTCAAAATACGAAAATGAAAAAAATCAAAGTGACGAAAATATCGCAAATGAGACTGCTAAAAGAGAAAAAACGAAAGGTTTGGATTACAAAGCACTAGAAAAAACACTTAGGACACTCCAAAATAAAAAGCGTGAGGCAGAAACAAAACTTTCGTATCTAAAACCAAAAGAGTTTATTTTTAGAACTTCTACTCCATTCATTATCGCCTTAGTTGCAGTTTTTGTTGCACTAGTACTCAAAGGATCTACGTCAGCCATAATTATTGTAATAGCGTCTAGTCTTATATCTTTTATTGCAGGTATAATGGTATTACTTACAAGTATTTCTATACTGTTTGAAGTTGCAGAAATTGTAAACCAGAAAAAAACTTCGGATGAAGAAAGAATTATTGCTCTCCTTTCAGAGATTGCTCAAAAGCCAGGAGAGGATCCTTTTTTGAAAGAGGGAGAAATCAAAGTTGAATTCAATAGAAAATCCATAAAAAAAGATGCGCAAATGGATTTTTCTGTTGATAAAAAACATAAAATACCGATTCATATTCATAATAGTAGTAATAGAATGGCTAAAACCGTAGAGGTAGGATTTAGATTTCCAAAAGATGTAGTCATAGAAAAGAATGCTCTCAACATAACAACTACAGAAGAAGAACAAATAGTTAGATTTAAAGAATCAGAAATCCAGGCTCATAATAATAATTCTCAAGGTAATTTAGAAATTACTTTTCTCAAAGCTCAAAAAACACCAGTAACTATTTTTATAAAAGGGGAAAATGTAAAATACGAGTCATTTGTTTTTAACCTAAATATTGTTTCATAATTGTGTTTCAAGGAGCATTAAAACGGTAAGATTAAAATAGTCAGAAAAGCCTTGTAGGGTAAGGTATAGAATTATCCGAGTCCAATGAGGTCAGCAAAAAAACCGAAGGGTTTTTTGATGCGGGAAGGAAGCAAATAATTTTGCTTCCAGCTTGGACTCGAACAGCGGAGTATATAATTTTTAGCAGAAAATTATTAGATCCGATGATCGACATTATTATCTTAGGGAGAAATAATATAGACTTCATACTCTCTAAAAGATATAATGAACTAATGAAAAAGAGTTTAGTTTTTGCAACTTTGTTCTTAGTAGTTTTTGTTGAGACCACTTTCTCATCAAGTATTGAACTTGATACAAGTTTCAGTGACAACGGACTTTTCTCAATCCCCGCATCTCAACTAGATGGTGAGGCTGATCCGATTGCCCAAACTGGCCTTACAAAAACCCTAAGTGGTGATCTCAGTGTCTCTGGTTATACAACCAGTGGTACACCCGTCATCACATTTCTAGCTCAAATAACACAACTTGGTGTATTTAATACAGGGTTTGGAATAAACGGTATCGTCAATTTGGATTTAGGAAACATAACCAGATCTCTCGCTACAGCATCTTTTCAAAATGACACATTCATTGCCGGTGCATTCAATGATGGTGTAGACATTGGTGGATTTGTTGCTCGATATAATGCAAGTGGAGATTTGATGACCTCTTTTAATACCTCTGGTACTGCATTTTATCTTGACGAAGACGTATCTTTTACGTCTACACTAGTTGATGATGATGGTAGTTTGTTTGCATTCGGGTATAACTCTGCTAACGAGACTTCATTTATGGTTCGTTATACTGTAGATGGCGTAATGGATACAAATATCGGTATTGGTGGTGTTGTTGATCTAGGTGCTGGAAAAGTGCGCAACACTCTTTTAGATGCAGACGGTAAAATCGTTGTTGTTATGGAAGGTGACTCAAGTACAGCTCAAGTAATTATTAAACGTATATCGCAAGTAGGATTACTAGACAATACCTTCGGCATCGCTGGCAGTACTTCAATTGCATTTGCAGCGGAATCTTCTCCTGTTGCTCCAGCTCTAGCTATCAGTTCTGATGGAAAAATTGCAATTGGTGGTAGCCGTGCTCTCACTGGACTTGCGACACGATATGGTTATATATACGTACTAACAGAAGATGGTAGTTTAGATACTGAATTCAACGGCGATGGGAGCGTACTTTTCGTATCAGGTGGAGGACAATACGAAGTATCAGCGTTGGCATATGATGAAGCTGGTTCGCTTTTTGTTAGTGGAACATTAGGAGGTACCGTAGGTGATATATATGTATATGGTCCAGACGGAGCACTCGATTCTTCATTTGATGATTCAACCATATCAGTAGAAAATGCCGCTGAAGGACCAATCAGTTTACTCTATGATGACAACACCTTATTCCAAGCCTATGCAGAGCTCGGTCAAGAAAATATACATGTATTGAAATACACAGTTACTAATGACACTGACGGCGACACTATTTACGACCGAGATGATAATTGTAGAGAAAATGCTAATCCTGGACAGGAAGACAGTGATGCAGACTCTATTGGTGATGCTTGTGAAGCTCCTTCTGTATCAAGTGAAAGACGTATAGTGTCTGGTTCACGAAAAAAGCTATTAGAAGAAGAAACATTACCGGTCACCAAAACAAAAGAAGTTGTTCCAGCCTCTACCCCAGAAACGATAGAAACGATATTTGAATTTTCTCGTGATCTTAAGAAGGGTATGCAAGGTGATGATGTGATGGAGCTACAAAAAATTCTAATACAAAAGAATACTGGACCTGCCTCTTCTGCATTGGCGAAGATTGGTCCAACAGGCTATTTCGGTGAATACACCAGAATTGCTCTTGCTGAACTACAAACTTCCCTTGGTATTTCTCCAACTGCTGGTTACTTCGGTCCGATAACAAGAAAGGCATTGAAATAATAACAGCATGAAGAAAAAACAGAAAAATATAGTAGTGCTGTTGGTATTAATTATTATCTTGCTGGTAGCATACAGGTTTGCTATTATCGAAGACTGTTACCCATCAAAAGGCTTTTTTGATTTTGGTAAATCAAATGATTCAATAGAGAGAGTTTGCGGTCAGAGTACTGATAACCCTTGGAAGGAATAATGATTGTCTCTGATTTGCTTCATCACTTCATAAAAAATTTATTTAAATAATCCAAAAATGAGAGGCTTCGCGAGGTGCGACCTCTCAGACATTTATAAATCGTAATTCCTTCATGCTATAATCTCCCCATGAAAAACATCATTTTCGACTGGTCCGGTGTTGTTAGAGATACAGTTACAAATCAAATATGGATTGTAAATAACATATTCAAAAGATATGGAGTAAGAGAAATATCTGTAGAAGAATTTAGAGAACACTGGGCACAGCCGGTGGTCCTTTTTTATCAAAAATATTTACCTCAAGGGTACAATGAGGAAGAGCGTTCAAAGTTATTTCAAGAATTACAATTAAAAGAAGATTGTCCAAAAGCAACTTCGTTTCCAGAAGTTGTTGCGCTCATTAAGCAGTGTAAAGAGAAGGAACTTTTTCTTGTTGTTGTAAGTTCTGATTTTCCTGAGACATTCTTTCCTGAAGTGAAAGAATATGGATTAGAAGATGTGTTCTCAGAAATTGTTGTTGGTGTAAATGATAAGCTGGAATCAGTTCAGAAGATAATAGAGAAATACAATTTAAATGTAAGTGATACGTTTTTCGTTGGAGATAGTAATCATGAGATAGATGTTTCTAAGAAGGTTGGTATAAAAAGTATCGCGGTCACATGGGGATTTACAAGTGAGCAGAAGTTAACCGAACATCACCCTGATTATATTGCTCGTACACCTCAAGAGTTAAAAGATTTAATCTCGTAACTTTTTAAACCACTTCTTCGCACTAGGATTTCTATGAGGACAACCGGGCCAGCAACAAGGTCGACGTTTGCCACTTAGTAAATCTGCTCCAAGTCTTTTTAGATGATCTATTCTTGTTTCTGGCTTTTTAACGATAGTTACATAACATATCCATTCGTTTTGTGCCAATGGGGTGAGAGAGTTCCATTTGCCTTTAATTTCGGCAGAAGAAAGCAAAAGTTCTTTGATGTCTTTTGATACTT
The DNA here is from genome assembly GCA_964385205.1 of uncultured Candidatus Saccharibacteria bacterium. GTDB lineage: Bacteria > Patescibacteriota > Minisyncoccia > Phycocordibacterales > CAIRYW01 > JAUPVJ01. The sequence goes on from CAYLOB010000054.1 coordinate 4,291, forward strand.
TATGAAACGGTTTTTCGATTACTTTTTTCTTTAACATACTTGCATTATACCTTTTTACCAGAGGGTTAATAAGCAGGCGATTTTTGTGTATACTTATTTTATATGACAGACAATATGAAATCGCAATTTTTCCCAGACTGTTTCCATCGAGTGACAGTGAAGGCACTTGTGGTTAAAGATGGTAAAATTTTGCTTATAAAAGAGTCGCCGGAAATGAGTGGTAAATGGGAGATTCCAGGAGGAGGGCTCGACTTCGGAGAAGAAATCCAAGAAGGACTTAAAAGGGAAGTTGAAGAAGAGATGGGAGTGAAAGTGAAGTCTATAGAAGAAAGACCCATGTACGTCTGGACTTGGAGATATGAAAATTGGAGAGATATGGATTGGTATTATTCGCTTGTGGTCGGATACAAAGTAGAGCTTGAGAGTTTTGATTTTAAGATTACAGAAGAATGCGAAGAGATTGGTTGGTTTTCAAAGGAAGAACTTGAAGGAATTGAACTTTGTTGGCAAACAAATGGTTTAAAGAAAGTATTTAATCCAGAAGATTTTTAGTTGTAAATTATCGGTCAAAAACTTTTGATAATTTCTAATCATTTACTTTGCAATATACATAGACTGAGTTATAATAATTCTCACATATGTTTAGACAGTCATCTTATTTACTACGTGCAGTGAATAAAATTGAAAAGCTCTGCTTTTCAATGCTTAAGAGTAAATATAAGTCACTATATTTTTCATCAGTCATCGCATTTTGTGCGATGTTTCCTTCTTCTATATTTGCTGCTACATTTGAACGTCCTCTAACAATAGGTTCATCTGGTAGTGATGTGTCGGTTTTGCAACAAACTCTAAAAGATTTAGGATTCTTTAACGCTAACGTCACAGGTTTTTTTGGTCCAGCCACGCAGGCTGCGGTTGAAGCGTTTCAGACAAAATATTCACTCGCATCTCAAGGTGTTGTTGGATACGGATTTGTCGGACCAAAGACTCGAGAGTTGTTGAATACATTTACACCTTCTTCAACACACACACCATCTAGTCCTACAATCCAAACAGTTTCTACACCTGTCGTCTCAATCTCAAGAGATCTGTATGTTGGATTACAAGGAGAGGATGTAAGACAGTTGCAAAGCTTTCTTAAGGAAAGAGGGTATTTCAATCATCCGCAAATCACAGGGTACTTCGGTGAAGTAACAAGAAACGCTGTTGTCGCATTTCAACAAGCAAACGGTATTAATGCACTAGGACGAGTTGGTCCACAAACAAGGGCGAAAATAGTAAACACAATCAATACAGTTACTTCTACTGTCTCTATTACCCAAAACACAGTACAAAATCCTATAGTGACTCGACCTGCAATAAGAAGTGGTGTTATCAATAGTAACAGTGCTATACCAAACCTTGTGGTAACAGTTTCTGATAATGATGCCGATGACTCTGTAGCACAAAACCAAGATCTCACTTACACCCTCACAATCGACAACACAGGAGACGGACTCGCAACAGGTGTAGATCTTACAGATACAATTTCAGGAGATGTTGGTAACGTTGGAACATTTAGTTTGTCAAACTGTGGTTCAGATTA
>CAYLOB010000055.1:0-1701 GCA_964385205.1 uncultured Candidatus Saccharibacteria bacterium
AATTTTATCATTTAAATATTCATTTACAAGAGCTTTTACCTTTGGTTTCTCTAACCAGATTTTTATGGGTGCTCCAAAGCCTGTTTTTGATCTTTTTTGAATTGGTTCCGGCCATGACTTTTCGAATGCACGTCGCATTATTATTTTTTCTTCATCTGGATCAATCTTTAATTTATAAGGAAGTGATATTGCAAATTCTGCAAATGGTACATCTAGAAAAGGTGCGCGTAGTTCTATGGAATTGGCCATGCTCGCTCGATCGATCTTTGTGAGAATATCTCCTGGCATATAATCTTCTATGTCACTTTTCATTGCGTCATCTACGGTGTTAGATAATTTCCAAGAAGGTTTAATCTTTAAAATAGTTCCGTTTAAACCGAGCTTCTTTATTTCGTTTTCTTTAAAGAAAACATTGCTTGCTTGATGAGCGCTGAATACGTTTTTGTATTTGTTTCTATAATAAAGACCACGAATCTTTGAAATTAATTGTGCTTTCTTTGAATAATTTGTTCTTAAGGCGATTTGAGAAACTATTCTCATGAACATCACTTTTCCTGGGAAACTGACCAAATCTTTATCGCTCATGGCTAAAATAGATCGATACCAACCATAATATCCACCGAGTAATTCATCACCTCCATCTCCAGAGAGAACAACAGTTGTGTGTTCTCTTGTTAATTTTGAAATTAAATATGTTGAAATAGTCGAAGAGTCAGCCAGTGGTTCATCGTAAACATCAGCCATTTTTATAAGTAAATCTGCAATATCGTTATCTTTATCATGTAATTCATGATGCTCGGTCCCATATTTTTCTGCTGCCATTCTTGCAAATGGAAGTTCGTTTTTTGTACCTTCGTATCCAAAAGAAAATGTTTTCATTCTCGGATTAAATTTACTTGCGATGGAAACCACTGTTGTTGAATCTAAGCCCCCACTTAAAAAAGCGCCAACTGGCACATCTGATATAAGTTGTTTCTTCACAGCAGTTTCCAAGAGTGACTTGAATTTTGGAATAGCTTCTTCCAGGGTTATAGTTTCATTTATTTCTGGTAATTTCCAAAATTTTGAAATAGAGAATTCGCCGTTTTTATATATAAGTGAATGTGCTGGCGGAAGTGTAAAGATGTTTTTGTATATTGTTTTGGTTGGGTGGACATATAATTTGTGAAGGTAATGGGCAATTGAGTCATTGTCTATGATGGGTTCAATTAACTCAGAAGCAAGTATGCCTTTAATTTCAGATGCAAATATAAATTCTTGATCACTCCCTATTGCGTAGTAAAAGGGTTTCTCTCCAAATCTATCACGAGCAGCTATTAATATTTGTTTTTTTTCATCCCATAATGCAAAAGAGAACATCCCTGGAAGTTTTTCTAGAAAGTTTTCTCCGTAAGTTTCATAAAGTGCAATTATTATTTCTGTATCTGAGGATGTTTTGAAAGGATAATTTGAAAGACTTTTTTTTATGTCTTGGTATCCGTATATTTCTCCATTAAATACCAAACATAAATCTTTTGATTGATTATACATTGGCTGATTACCTGTGGAAAAGTCTATTATAGAGAGTCTGCGGTGCCCTAGGATAGCTGTTTCAAAAGTAGCTAAACCGCTTCCATCTGGACCTCGGTGAATTAAGGTACCAAGCATTTTATTAGCTTGATCTTTATTCCAAATGCGAATTGAGCAATCACTGGAACCACT
>CAYLOB010000055.1:1711-4261 GCA_964385205.1 uncultured Candidatus Saccharibacteria bacterium
CTTGATCTTTATATCTTTCAGCATTATTCGACACTATTCCTATTATTCCGCACATGTTATTGGAAGATTTTTTTATCTATAAATATTGTGTTTGCTGGAGTTTCTGCGTAGATAGTGTAATCCTTATTTAAAAACAGGGAAGAGAGTAATTTTTTTCGACCAGCTGATTCTACACAAAAGATTTTTGGTCTAACTTTCCAATCAAAGCTATTAAGTATTTTTTCTTCATAACCTTCGGTATCGATCGATATTATATCTGGGCATTGATTTTTACTTTTTTTAATTAAAGTGTTAAGGGATATTACATCTATCAATTTTTCCTGGTATTCTTGACCAGATTGTTTGTTCCACTCTTCTGCTTGAGATTTTGAAAAAGTGTTTCTTGTGCCTCTTTCGAAAATATAGAAAGTTTCTTTGCCATCATGATCACTAATGCCAGCATTAACACATATGTCACGACCTCTTATCCTACTTATTTTCTGACAAATACTATTGTTTGGTTCCACAACAATCCCGTTTGATCCATTTTTATAAAATAGGTATGTCGTATTGCTAAATATCGGATGATGACAACCAATATCTATGTAACTTGGCTTCTCAATATTTAGTCTTTTTACCGCCTGTTCAATTAACAGATCTTCGCCTGTTGGAGAAAACGATATGTATGCACCGCGAGGCGAATATCTACGCTTAATAAAGTCTATAATTTTTTTTAAGAAATTTAACAGATTCATTTTTTTGCATGCATGCTAGCTCCTGCCCAGTCGCTAGGTTCTATGTCTTTTAGATTCGCCTTTTTAAACCATTTAAACACTTGATATATTGTAAATCCGTATTGGTTGGACGGTGTAATGCTGTCGAAAGTGTTGAGTATAGACCACGTCGTATCTTTAAGAATAATTGAAGGGAAGAAGTGTAAAAATGGGTGTAGTAAAGTTCTAATGATCGGAACCTTTTTTATGGTTGTTGTTATATATACAACTATGTACGTATATATTAATGCCGGATAATGCTTAAATAATGGCCACATTGTTTTAAATATTTTTCTCCAAATATTAACTATAAAATTATCGTAATATCCTCCAGGACTATATACTGATATGGCAATCCAGCCAGTTGGTTTTAATGCACGTACCATCTCGTGGAACCCCTTTTCTGCATTAATAGTGTGGTGAAGTACTCCGATTGAAAAAATCCCTTCAACCATCTCAGTTTTTATTGGAGAATTCAATACATCTGCTTGGCAAACTAGTACATTTATATCATCTTTGAATATTTCCCCGGCAGCTTCAACAGCATCGCTTAGATCAATGCCAATAGCGATACCATTTTTTCGTCGAATCGTCTCTAAAAAACGGCCAGGACCGCATCCAATATCGACGATAGTACTCCCATTAAAATTAACGTTTCTTGTTCCAGCAATACGATCAAGCATGTCTAAACTGAAATTCTCATAGGGCTTTTTTATATTTTTACTATCGAACTGAATTTGAGACCATTTGTTCCATTGGTACCCAAAACTTTTTGTATAGTTAGAGATATCTTTGTACCCAGCAAATCTTGGGACACCTCTAACTATTGGATACCTGTTACTTTTAGACACTAAAAATCCTTCGATAATATTTTCCTTAGATTGAATTGTAATTTCAATTTGGAATTCTTCTCCTGTCTTTGGGTCAATTAAATATTTTAAAAAATGTTTTTGCATATCGATTTATTTATAGGCTACCACTAATACCCCTGGTGTAATACTGTTCTCCTCTATTTTTTCTTGGTTGTATTTTTTATCCGTCCAAAGCAATATTTTAAAAACTGGTACGAATATTAATTTCATTATCTTTCTTACAATAAGTGGCATTTTTCTGTGAGAAATCCATATACCAATCATTTGTCCAAGACTCGCGTCATATCCACCACTTCCAGCTACTTTTATTTCTACGAAACCAATATTTTCTAGTAAATGTCTCAACCCAAAAGGGGTTGGACGACTGTAATCAAACGGTACGCCATGGAGTTGGTAGATAAAGGGGGTAGATATGAGTATTACACCACCCTTTTTTAATACTCGAAACGCTTCATTTATAACTATTTTTGGATCTGGGCAATGTTCAAGAACTTCAAGAAGTAAAATACTATCAATTGATTCGTCACTTATTGGTATTGTAATACCATCCCAATACACATCTGCCTTAACTGAATAGACAAATTTTCCTTCCTCTAAATCTAAACCTATGTATTTGTCAACATTATTTGATTCCGTGATAATTTTTTTAAACTTCTGTTTTCCACATCCAATGTCTAATACCTTACCTTTTAGGTTTGGAATATTTTTTTGAACAAAGTTAAAAATCGAAATATCATTCAAATAGCTGTTTATGTTACCTTTGTTAAGTTTGATGGGCATATTGATTCTAATTTTTCTTTTTAGTTTCATAATATAATGGAACTGAAATTCTACCCATATGATTATTACGGAAAACAATAGATCTTTTATTTTCTATATTTTTTATTTCAAAACCCATATTCTCTGCCGTCGCATATAAAAAAATG
>CAYLOB010000055.1:4311-5385 GCA_964385205.1 uncultured Candidatus Saccharibacteria bacterium
AACCTAACCTCAAAGAAGTATTGACCAATGTTGAGTAATGATTTAGGAATTGTAATCTCTGTTGAATACTTACCAGTTTTATATTCAGAAAGTTTACCAGTGGTGTCCGAATCAGATGAGTAGAGTAGAAGATCTCTATCGTGTGAATAGATAAGAATAGACATTCCGGAGTTTACGACAGGTGTGTGACATTCGAAATCACTCTTTATTTTAAACTCCTGGTTGATGGGAAATTCTCTTATTTCCTGATTTTCTTTACTGAGTAAAGAAATCTTGGTGATTGATGCGGGCTGATTATTATCTATAGGAAATTCGTAAGTTGAATCTTTACTCAGATTTGATAACAAATATTTATTTATAACATCGGGTGTTTCTCCCATCATTACTATGGTACCCTTATCCAGTAGAATAGAATATTTGCAAATGTTTTGTATGGCAGACATGTTGTGGCTTACAAAAAGAATTGTCCTTTTTGATTTTTGCGTTACTTCCTCCATTTTGCCGAGGCATTTTTTTTGGAATTCTGCATCACCCACAGCTAGTACTTCGTCAACGAGAAGTATATCTGGCTCCATATGGGCTGCTACTGAGAATGCTAGACGAACGTACATGCCACTTGAATAATATTTGACAGGCGTATCAAGGAATTTTCCGATTCCGGAAAATTCAATTATTTCGTCAAATTTTTTAACGATTTCCCTGTGAGTCATTCCAAGTATTGCTCCATTCAAAAAAATATTTTCTCGGCCCGTAAGTTCTGGGTGAAACCCTGTCCCAACTTCCAGGAGTGATCCGACCTTCCCATTAAGAATTATTTCCCCTTCGGTTGGAGGGGTAATACCTGTAAGTATCTTAAGAAGTGTTGATTTACCAGCACCATTTGATCCGATGATACCAACTACTTGTCCCGCATGAATATCAAATGATATATTTTTCAGTGCCCAGAATTCTTCTTTGGTCTTAATACCCATAGAAGTTTTTGCTTTATTAAGGAGAAATGAAAAAGGATTTTTAAAGATATTGGTAAGAACATCGCGTAAAGTAAGATAACCACCTTTTTGATGATTTATATTG
>CAYLOB010000055.1:5395-5829 GCA_964385205.1 uncultured Candidatus Saccharibacteria bacterium
TTACCAATATTTTTTACCTCAATGATAGGTTTTGGGGAGTTCATAAAATTTAAATAATGTCTGCAAAATATCTCTCTACTTTTTTAAAAATATAAATTCCAATTCCCATAAGTATAATGGATGCAATAAATGAAATTAGGATAAGAATCCAATTGATAGGTGTTGTACCAAGAAGTGCTGCTCGTGCGTTTTGAATTGCTCCTGTCATTGGATTTAAAGCAAGTATCCAAGAATATTTACCAGCAATACTTGCAGGATAAATAACTGGTGTCAAGAATAAAAGTATCTGGATAAAAAATGGTAAAGCATGTCTCACATCCCGATATTTTACATTGATTGCCGCAAGTATAAGTCCGAGTCCAACAGAGACCATAAATGAAATACTTAAGACGAGCGGTATTATAATAATACTTTCAATATTTGGAGTAAAATTG
>CAYLOB010000056.1:0-5821 GCA_964385205.1 uncultured Candidatus Saccharibacteria bacterium
ATTATTACTCATAGGTTAGGTTAATTATAGTACTAGATTTTTAATTTGCCAATACCACCACTTTTTCACCATCAATTTCAGCAACACCACCTTCGATTTCAATATTCTCTTTGTCTGTCTTAACCGTCCCTTTCTTAAGAATCGTGATAAGTGGAATGTGTTCGGGTAACACTGTAATTTCGCCATCAGAAGTAGGCAAAGATACCTGAGACACTTGTCCTTCAAACTTGGTTCCATCTAATGTGTAAATTTTTAATTCCATACGTTAATATTTCAATTTAACAATAACCAATATTCCAATGAATTTTTCAATTTATAATTTTTTTGATTGGTTCATTGATTGAAAATTGTAAATTGGATCTTGTAATATTTTCTTTCTACTTAACCTCGTCGATACTTCCCACCAAGTAGAAAGAAGATTCTGATTTATCATCGTGTTTACCTTCAATTATCTCTTTGAAACTTCGTACAGTTTCAGCTCGAGTTACGAATTTACCTGGACGTCCTGTAAAGGCTTCGGCAACAAAGAATGGTTGTGAAAGGAATTTTTGAATCTTTCGAGCTCGCTCTACAAGTAGCTTGTCGTCAGCTGAAAGCTCTTCGATACCCAAGATTGCGATAATGTCTTGAAGATCTGTGTACTTCTGTCAGATTCGCTGAACTTCTCGAGCAACAGTGTAATGTTCCTCTCCAACAACGTTTGGATCAAGAGCTCCTGAAATTGAGTCTAGAGGATCTACAGCAGGGTAAATTCCAAGTTCTGAAAGGGGACGAGAAAGTACGATTGTAGAGTCGAGGTGGGCAAAGGTTGTAGCAGGAGCAGGGTCTGTAACGTCATCGGCTGGCACATAGACCGCCTGTACTGACGTAACTGAACCTCGCTTCGTAGAAGTAATTCTTTCTTGTAGGGCACCCATTTCGTTAGCTAGTGTTGGTTGGTAACCCGCAGCAGAAGGCATTCGTCCAAGGAGAGCTGATACTTCAGATCCAGCTTGTGTAAATCGGAAGATGTTGTCGATAAAGAAGAGTACGTCTTTTCCTTCAGTATCTCGGAAGTATTCAGTCATAGTAAGTCCTGAAAGGGCAACTCGTAGTCTGGCTCCTGGAACCTCATTCATTTGTCCGAACACTAGGGCAGTTTGTTCAAGTACTCCTGATTCTTTCATTTCGTTATACAAATCGTTTCCTTCTCGAGTTCGTTCTCCAACTCCTGCAAACACTGAATATCCTTTGTGAACTGTCGCAACGTTTCGAATAAGTTCTTGAAGAAGAACAGTTTTTCCTACACCGGCTCCTCCGAATAGTCCGATTTTTCCTCCCTTGATGAATGGACAAATAAGGTCAATTACTTTGATACCAGTCTCAAAGATTTTTACTTCTGTAGATTGTTCTGTAAAGTCAGGAGCTTTTCTGTGGATTGCCCATCTTTCTGTGTCAGCAGGCAAATTTTCTTTTCCATCGATGGCTTCTCCAAGAAGGTTAAACACTCGGCCTAAGATTCCTTTTCCAACTGGAACTGAGATTGGAGCACCTGTGTCGAGGACCTCAATACCTCGCGCAATTCCTTCTGTAGGGCCCATGGCAACAGCTTTTACACGTCCACCGCCAAGGTGAGATGCAACTTCAAGCACAAGTTTGGTATCACCGTTTCTTACTTCGAGTGCATTGTAGATTGCTGGAACGTGTCCTTCTGCGAATTCCACGTCGATTACTGGACCGATTACTTGTATGATTTTTCCTTTGTTCATTGTGCTTGTCATTGTTTTAATAATTTATCTTTTAATTTTTTTTGATAATTTTTGAAATTCCTAAACCGATCAAATAAATAATAGCGGCATTTATCAATTGAAGAATCATTGTAACTTGAAAAAAGTCCCCATGGAGAATATCCATAAGACTTTTTGAAAGATATTGGAAAGGAGGGAAATTCCAAGGAAAGAAAGTGCTAATACTTGAAGCTAATAAACCACAACCGAATCCATCACAGACAAGCGCATAAATATGCAGAATTACACATATCAAAATATATATTCCTGCTAATTTTAATGCAAGTCTTGATTTTGTCGTATTTGTGATTTGATTATTGTTTTCCATTTGAAAATTGTAAATTGGTTACTGATTCATTTAGCTAAGCCTCCTGCGTAGCAAGCGCTTCTTTTCCACTTGTAATTTCGATAAGTTCTTTCGTAATCTGTGCTTGTCGTTCTTTGTTGTACTTGATTGTTAGTTTTCCTATCATTTCTTTTGCATTTTCTGAAGCGTTTTTCATTGCAACCATTCTCGAGGCATGCTCTGAAGCGTTGGCTTCAAGAATCGAATGAAAGACTTCGAGTTCAACAAGGGTTGGAACAAGTTTTCTAACAATTTTCTCTGGAGTTGGTTCAAATTTATATTCAGTATTATCTTTTTGTTCTGCACTTTTAAGTTCAGAAAATCTTCCGGTTTCTGGAACGATATTGTCAATAACAGTATTTAAAGTTGCTTCATTTAAAGGAAGAAGTGGTCGATGAACAACGTCTTGTTTCAAAGCAGAAACAAAGTTTGTATAAATTACATCTACTTTGTCATACGTACCATCTTCAAAAAGTGAAATTATTTTATTTGAAATTGGAAGTGCTTCAGCGAGTGTAGCGTAGTCTCCAGCACCCTCAAAACTCTCTACTGGATTCATGCCTTTTCTTATGAAAAATTCTTTAGCTTTTTTACCAACTGTAATAACTTCAACTGTGTGTGTACTGTTTTTTACAAATTCTGCTGCTTTCTTAAGTACATTTGAGTTAAAGCTTCCTGCAAGTCCTTTGTCGGAGGCAATAACAACAAGGCAAGTTTTCTTTATCTGTGCCTCTGGAGTTTCTCTAAAAAGAGGGGAGAGAGTTTTAATATTTACTCCAACACCTTTCTCGATTTTTTTCAAAATATTTAGTGCGTAGAGGGCGAACGGACGACCCTTAATTGCAGCTGACTCACTTTTTCGCATTTTAACAGCAGAAACAGCCTGCATAGCTTTAGTTATTTGCTGTATGCTTTTGGTTGATCGTATTCTGTTTTTTATGATTCGTGAGCCAGCCATATTTTAAGTGTGTAAGTGAGTGGGAGTATAAGTGATAAGAATTATTTTCCGAAATAATTATCTGTAAAGTCTACGAGAACTTTTTTAAGCTCCTCTTCTGCTTCAGGTTTGAACTCTCGGTCGTTTTTTATACCATCAATAAGTTTAGTGTGTCGTTCTCGAAGGAATTTTATAAGTGCTGATTCGTACTCTTTTACTTTTGAAACTTCAACAGAATTTAAATATCCGTTTCCTACAGCGTAGATTGCGATCGCTTGATCTTCAAAAGGTTGTGTGGCGAATTGCGGTTGCTTTAGAAGTTCTGTAAGACGTCGTCCTTGGTCGATTTGCTTTTTTGTTCCTGCATCTAGGTCTGATCCAAATTGTGCAAAAGCTTCAAGAGATCTAAATTGAGCAAGATCGAGTCTCATACGTCCAGCAACCTTCTTCATGGCTTTTGTTTGTGCTGCAGAACCTACTCGAGAAACTGAAAGTCCTACGTTAATCGCAGGGCGAATTCCTTTAAAGAATAGCTCTGATTCCAAGAAAATTTGTCCGTCTGTGATTGAAATAACGTTTGTTGGAATATAAGCAGAGATGTCTCCAAGTTGAGTTTCGATAATAGGAAGAGCTGTGATTGATCCACCACCAAATTCTTTGGAAAGTCTACCTGCTCGTTCAAGAAGTCTTGAGTGAAGGTAAAATACGTCTCCTGGGTACGCTTCTCGTCCTGGCGGTCGCTTTAGAAGAAGGGAAATTTGTCGGTATGCCCAAGCGTGCTTTGAAAGATCATCGTAAACAACCAAAACATCTTTTCCTTGATCCATGAAGTACTCAGCAATTGCACATCCTGTAAAAGGGGCTAGGTATTGAAGGGAAGCAGGATCTGAAGCAGCAGCTGAAACCACAACAGTGTATTCCATCGCACCCTCTTTTCGAAGCTTTTCAACGATTTGAGCTACTTTTGATTCCTTTTGTCCGATTGCAACATACACACAAATAGGAGTGTCTTTTTCTTTTTTCTGATGGATGATTGTGTCGATTGCAATCGCTGTCTTTCCAGTTTGTCGGTCACCGATAATAAGTTGTCGTTGTCCTCGTCCAACAGGAATCATCGCGTCCACTGCTTTGATACCAGTTTGAAGTGGGGTTCCTACAGATTGTCTTGTGATTACTCCTGGAGCGATTTTTTCGAGAGGGTATTCTTTTGCACCCGCTTCGATTGGTGAACTTCCGTCTTTTGGAATTCCAAGACCACTTACTACTTTACCGATTATTGCGTCAGACACTTTGATTGAAAGAATCTTTCCAGTGTTTGTTACCTTTGAACCTTCAGAAAGCTTTAGATCGTCCCCAAGAATAATTGCACCTAGGAGATCTTCTTCAAGGTTGAGAGCAACTCCAGAAACTTTTTCCCCAGTCGAAGTTTCAAATTCTAGCATTTCTGAATACCGAGCTTTAGAAAGACCAGAAACAGAAGCAACACCGTCGGCAAGTTTGACTACAGAACCTGTATGCTCAACTGACGCATCAGTTTGAAGTGATTGAATTTCTTCTTTAAGTGCTTTGAATATTGCTTCTTTTGTTGACATGGGGTTTATAATGATTAGTTATTAAGGTTTGCTAATTTTCTGATCTTTGTTCGAAGGGAATTGTCCACTTCATAATCTCCAACTTTGATAATGGCACCCGCCACTAAATCTTTATTTACTTTTGGCTTGACTACAATTTTTTGACCATTTATTTCTTTTGGAATATTTGGTGTAGATCCGTCAGGAGTCTCGATTTCAATTTCTAACTCTCCGGAAATTTCACCCCAATTCTTATTAAAAGAATGTTTTATGAGGTTAAGTTTAGATATTTTTTGCTCTGAAACAATAATTTTTGCAAAATTACTTACAAGCTCCTTTTTTTCCTCTTCACTTTTTGACTTTAAGAAAAGTTTCGCAAAAGAAAGACCAAGTTGTTTAGAGGATATTTTCATTATTTTGTAAGAGTAGAAATTTCTTTAACTGCGTCTTCAGTCATTTTTGCTTGAGTAGAAGAATCGACATATTTTCCAATAGTTTTTTCGATTCCAACTGCTACCAAAGAGGCGATATCTTTTTTAATATCACGGTATAGTGCTTCACGCTCTTCTTCTATCATCCGTTTACTATCAGATAGGATCTTGTTTGCTTGTGCTTCTGCGTCTGCCTTAAGTTTTGCCTCGAAGTTTTTAGCCGAAGCTTCGCTTGAAGCGATTATTTTTTTGCCTTCTGCACGAGCTTCGGCAACAATTGATTCTTTACTGTCTTCAATCTCTTTTAACTTTGCATCAATATTTGTAGCACTCTGATCCATTTCTTCCTGTTTTTTAACACGAAGGTCAAGAGAAATAAGCGCTGGTTTAATAGCAAATTTATATAAAACAGAAGCTAAAATACCAAAGTTTACCGCTTGGGCAATTAGAGATTGCCAGTGTATACCTAAGGAAGAAAAAATCTCCGTCATAAACTATACGAATAGGATGATAAGTGCAACTACAAGTGCGTACACTGCGATGGCCTCAGTAAAGGCGATAGCAAGAATCATTGATGATTGAACCTTTGAGGAAGCTTCTGGGTTTCGTCCAATAGCTTCCATTGCTTTTCCTGCAAGGTTTCCAATACTAAACGCTGGTCCAAGTGCTCCAAGACCGATTGCTAATGCTGCTGCGAATACTTTCAAACTTTCTAGTTCCATATTGATTAACTTAATTTAATAATAAACAATTACACCTAAAATATAGGC